>CADCTO010000551.1 GCA_902805585.1 uncultured Armatimonadota bacterium
CCCCTCTACCGGGGCCGGGAGATGGTCAAGGGCGGCATCCCCCAGGAGCGGGGCGTCGAGGAGCTGGTCGGGCTGATCAAAGCCGACGGCCGCTGGGCCGAGCCTCCCGCCGGCAGAAACTGACAGGGCGCCACTCCGGTGCCCTGAACCCTCATTCTATGCCATCCCCGGCCGTGCGCTTCCGGGGCGGCAGGTCCAGCAGTTTCCAATCGCCGCTCGCCAGATCCCGGATGGCAAATTCGTAAAGGACGACGCGTTTCCCCCGGAGGCGGTCGCGGCCCCGCAGCATCTCCTGGCGCAGCCGCTGGCGGGCCGCGTAAGCGCCGCCCGCGTTGACCACGATGGCGTCGACCGGGCGCTGGAGATAGTAACTGAGCTGCGGCGCGAAGCCCGCGCCCTCGCCCCAGCCCATCCCGCCCAGCGAATAGATGTTGCTGAAGCTGTCACCCAGGAGCAGGACGTCGGCGTTCCGGTGCGGGTACCAGGGCTCCCCCGTCTCCGCCTCGTCGACGGGGTGAACGCGTACACGCTGAGGGACGAAGAGCCGCTGGCCGCGCGGCAGTTTCAGCATGTCCACGATGTCGCCCCCGCTTGCGACCTCGGCCTCGCGCCGGGTGTATGTCTTGCCGGATGCGTCGGGCGGCAGCCCGCCCCTCGCCGTCACGAAACGCGCCAGCGCGGACGCCGTGCGCTCCATCGCCGCGGGCGTCCAGTGCGTGTCCGCCGCCAGGAACTGCGGGCCCGGCGCTTCGGCCACGGCTGCCGGTGCGCCGAATACGGTCACGCCCGCCCGCGCCATTTCGCCGAGAAACCGGGCGTAGGACGCGTTCTGCAGTGCGGCCGCCGTCGACGACGGGCCGTAACGCGCGGACAGCTTTTCCGGGTGCAGCATCGGCTTCACGGGGACCGGGACCACGATCAGCCGGATGCCGCGCGCGGAAAGCTGCTCGTGGAACCGCACGAGCGCCTTCACCGGGTCCGGCTGCACCGCCGCCCCCGTCTGCCCGCCTTCCACCGTCGCGCTTTCGCGCAGGCGCAGGCGCGCCGGGTCCAGGAACCCCGGGCCGGTCAGGTACTCCACGTCCGGGCGGTAGTGGAGCCAGCCCTCCCGGCCCACGTACGCCTGCTCGTTGCCCGCGCCGAGCAAGCCCGTGAGCGATTGCTGCACCGGGGGCAGCGCCCACTCGCTCAGCACCGACTGCTCCTCCAGCGCCGTCTCGAAGGCCCGGATCTCAGGCTCGGGCGGCAGCAGGGCCAGGGCGTCGGCCGGATGGTGCACCGCGCGTATCTCGGCCCACGTCGGGAGGAGGCGCAGGACGTCCCAGGCCTGAGGCAGGAGCGGCGGCGTCGGCAGGTCCTGCGCCCGCGCTTCGCGCCGGGCCGCCACGTTCCGCCGGATCTCGACGACGTGCTGGAGGACGGGGATCGCGGCGATGGTCAGCAGGAACAGCGCGCACAGCGCCGGGGCGACGCCGGGCGCGAAGGCGGTGTGCCGCAGCGCCCGGTCCGCCTCCTCTTCGCGCGTCTCGGGGCGCGGCAGGGGCGGTGGCCCTGCCGCGGGTGTGGTTGTCGTCTCTGCCATGTGCTCGTTTCGCTCAGAAGATGAAATAGATGAACGGGTTGTACGCCTGGGTCGCCAGAATCACGAGCGCGAGCCAGAAGAACAGGAAACAGACCACGGTCTTGCGCCAGGTCAGCCGCTGCGTCCACTCCCAGGTGTCGGGGCAGAGCCAGACCACGGCGGCCGCCGTCCCCAGGCACAGGAGGTAGTAGGGCTGGTAGAGGATTCCCGCCAGCAGGCCCGCTCCCTCCTGCGGGCGCGCGAAACCGGCCATGCTCTCCAGATACCGCAGCGCCCCCGGCAGATCGCTCGCCCGGAAAAAGACCCACCCGACGAGCACGACGACGAAGGTCCCCGCCAATCGCACGGGGCGGGGCAGCCGGTTCAAGCCGCCTTCTCCCTGGCCGCGCTCGACGGCGAGCATCCCGCCGTGCAGGCCGCCCCAGATCACGAAGTTCCAGGAGGCGCCGTGCCAGAGCCCCCCCAGCACCATCGTGAGCATCAGGTTGACATACGTGCGCACCTTGCCCTTGCGGTTCCCCCCGAGCGGAATATACAGGTACTCCCGCAACCAGGTCGAGAGCGAGATGTGCCACCGCCGCCAGAACTCGGTGATCGAGGCGGAGCGGTACGGGTGGTCGAAGTTCCGGGCGAACACGAAGCCCAGCATCAGGCCCAGACCGATCGCCATGTCCGAGTAGCCCGAGAAGTCGAAGTAGATCTGGAACGCGTAGGCGACCGCGCCGTACCAGGCGTCCGCCGTGTGCACCGACCCCGCGCCGAACGTGACGTCGGCGATCTTGCCGCACGGGTTGGCGAGCAGGATCTTTTTTGCGAGGCCGAGGCTGAAGAAGCCGACGCCGCGGGCGAACTTGTCGAGCGTGAGCGTCCGGCGCTCCAGCTGGTCCGCGAGGAAGGAGAACTTCAGGATCGGCCCGGCGACCAGGTGCGGGAACATCGACACGAAGCAGGCGAAGTCTACGAAGTTCTGCATCGCCTTGGCGTCGCCCCGGTAGACGTCGATGATGTAGCTGAGCGACTGGAACGTGTAGAAGCTGATGCCCAGCGGCAGGACGACGCGCAGGGTAGGGGTCCACTGCGCCGGGTCCCCGCCCAGCGCGGCGACCAGCGCACCGAAGCTCTCCACGCCGAAGTTGAAGTACTTGAAAAAGCCGAGCATCAGCAGATTGGAAACGACGGACAGGCAGAGGGCGGTCCGTTGCCTCCGTGACCGCGGCGCGTTCATCGGGAGCGGCACGACCTCCTGGCGCCACGTCCGCCACACGGCCCAGGTGTTCCGGGCGATGACGACGCTGAGCAGCCAGTCCACGAACGTCGTGCCGAACATCAGAAAGACGAACAGGGGGTTGGCCCACCCGTAGAACACGTAGCCCAGCAGCGCGAGGAGCAGGTTGCGCGCCCGCTGCGGCGCCCGGTACAGCGCGTAGTAGAGCAGGAGCGCGAGCGGCAGGAAGTAATAGAGGAAGATATGGGAGCTGAAGACCATCGGGCCGCTTTACCGCCTATCGCACCACGGGGACCTTCGACCAGCCGGAGCTTTCCGTGAACTCACGTGCGCTGAAGCACCAGATCACGAGCTTCTTGCCGGACAGGTACTTCGGGTTCGCGCGCGCCAGCCGGAGCAGGTTCACCCGCGCCGGGGTCGCGCCCGACCCGCGCACCGCGACCAGATCGACCGGGAAGCCGAACTCCAGCGCGAGCTGGTCGGGCAGACCCGCGCCGCGCTCCTGCATGTCGCCGCCCGCGTGAAAAACCAGGTTATGGCTGTCGCCGAGCAGGACCACGGGACTGTCGCGGCGCGGCGCGACCGGGCTGAGGGCGCCGTTCCGTTTCACCCCCACGAACCGCAGCGGCAGCGCCTCCGTTTTCGGCCCTCCGATGGCGTTCGCGGCTGTCAGATCGCCCGTAATCCGCACGGTCCTTCGCTCCTGCGCGAACGGCGCCGGTTTCTGCCCCGCCGGGCGCCTCCTCCACGGGCGGCCCTCCGTCGCGGCGGCGATGCGCTGGGCGGCGAGGACGCAGGCCTGCCCGGACCAGTGCGAGTCCGTTTTGCAGTAGGCGGTCCCCCCCGGCGCGGCGCGCCGAGCCAGGAGATCGGGTGTCAGGTCGAGCACGTTGATCTTGTTCCCGCGGAGCACGTCGTAGAACTGCCGGTGGTACCCGTCCAGGCGCCCCGCCGGAGGACCGTTCGCCGTCGCCGCCGCCACACCCTCCCGCAGCTTGTCCGGGTAGACGACCGCCTTGGGCGGCACGGGCACGAGCAGCAGCTCGACGCCCGCCCGGTCGAGCTGCGCCTTGAAGTCCAGGATGGCCGGGAGCGGGTCCGCACGATCCGGCTGCGTCGCACGGCTCACGCGGACGGCGTCGGCCCCCCAGAACTTGCCGGCGCCGACATGGCGCAGTTCGACATCGAGGAAGAGCCAGCCGTCGCGCCCGGCCACCGCCAGGGCCTCCGCCTTTTCCGCGGCGGCGGCCTTCGCGGCGCAGTGCGCGCGGAACGCCTCGTCGGGCGACGGGGCCGCCCCGGTCGTTGCCACCGCGGCGACGAATGTGGCGGAAGTCCCCGCGCCCCACCGCATGCTCACCGGCGGCTTTCTTCCTGAGCGGAAACCGATACTGCGGCGGCCTTCTTTACCC
>CADCTO010000552.1 GCA_902805585.1 uncultured Armatimonadota bacterium
CGACGTCGAGGCCGTCGTCAGTTTCGGCGACATGGAGGTCGCGCTGCGCGACCTGCGCCGGGCCGTCAAGAAGCGCGAGCGCTACATCCAGCTCGCCGACGGCTCCATCGGGGCGATTCCGGAGGAGTGGATCGAGCGCTACCGCCACCTGTTCGCCCTCGGCGAGGAGACCGGCGAGGGCGTGCGCCTGTCGCAGCACCACCTGACGCTGCTCGACGCCGCCCTGGCCGAGTCCGACGGCGCCCAGACCGACGCCGAGTTCGCCCGCCGCCGCGATCGTCTCAAAGCCTTCGAGCACATCGCCCCGCACGACCTCCCCGACGGCTTTGTGGGCGACCTCCGCCCCTACCAGAAGGCCGGCTACGACTGGCTCCACTTCCTCCACGAGTACGAGTGGGGCGGCTGCCTCGCGGACGATATGGGCGTCGGCAAGACCATTCAGGCGCTCGTCTTCCTGCAATCATTGCGCGAGAACGGGCACGCGAAGGCGCCGGACCTCCTCGTCATGCCGCGCTCGCTGATCTTCAACTGGCAGCGCGAGGCGGCGCGCTTCACCCCGAACCTGAAGGTGCTGGCGTACGCCGACGGCAGCCGCCCGAAGGAGACGGGGGAGTTCGACAACTACGACCTGGTGCTCACGACCTACGGCATCCTGCTGCGCGACATCGAGCGGCTGCGGAACTACCGGTTCCACTACGCCCTGCTCGACGAGTCGCAGGCGATCAAGAATCCGGCGGCCCAGACGGCGAAGGCGGCGCGCCTCTTGCAGGCCGACCACCGGCTCGTGCTGACGGGCACGCCCGTCGAGAACAGTTCCAGCGAGCTGTGGTCGCAGTTCGCGTTCCTGAACCCCGGCCTGCTCGGCAGCTTCGACTACTTCAAGGAGGAGTTCGCGGGGGCCATCGAGCGCAAGCAGGACGAGCAGGCCGCGCAGCTTTTGCGGAAGCTGGTCTACCCGTTCATCCTGCGCCGCACCAAAGACCAGGTGGCGCGCGACCTGCCGCCCCGCACCGAGCGGACGGTGGTGACGGAGATGGAGCCCGCCCAGCGCAAGCTCTACAACAAGTTACGCGACCACTACCGCGCCCAGCTTCTCGGAATGATCGACGAAGCGGGCCTGAACAACGCGCGCATGAAGGTGCTCGAAGGGCTGCTGCGCCTGCGGCAGGTGTGTAACCACCCGCGCCTCGTCGAGCACGACTTCAAGGGCGAGTCCGCGAAGATGGAACTCCTGCTGGAGACGCTGGAAACCCTGAACGCCGAGGGGCACAAGGCGCTCGTCTTCTCGCAGTTCACGCAGATGCTCGCCCTGGTGCGCGACGCGCTCGACGCGCGCGGCGTCCCCTACATGTACCTCGACGGGCGGACCCAGAACCGGCAGGAGCGCGTGGACCGCTTCCAGAACGATCCCGCCGTCCCCTTCTTCCTGGTCAGCCTCAAGGCGGGCGGGGTCGGCCTGAACCTGACGGCGGCGGACTATGTCATCCACATCGACCCGTGGTGGAACCCTGCCGTCGAGATGCAGGCGACCGACCGCGCGCACCGTATCGGACAGGACAAGCCGGTCTTCGTCTACAAGCTGATCGCCAAGGATTCGGTCGAGGAGAAGATCCTCCAGCTCCAGGACCGCAAGCGCGCCCTCGTGGACCAGCTCATCGCGACCGAGGGCGGCCTGTTCAAGTCCCTGACGCGCGACGACGTCAAGGCGCTGTTCGAGTAGCGCGGACGGTTCGTCTATCGCCGGAGGATGCGAGAGGAACCCCGAAAGATCCCGGCGTGACGCCGGGCTGAGGGAAGCGTTGCCCGCCTTCGCGGGCGCAATCTTCAGCCTGCGCAGGCAGGCGCCCTTCTCCCCTAGCCCGGCGTTCACGCCGGGGCGCCATCCGAAGGCGCTACGCCTCCAGCACCCCCCTCAGGAACCGGCCCGTGTGGGAGCGCGGGTCCGCCACGATGTCCTCCGGCGTTCCCGTGGCGATCACCTCGCCGCCGTGCTTGCCGCCGTCGGGGCCCAGGTCGATCACGTGGTCGGCCGTCTTGATGACGTCCAGATGGTGCTCGATGACCAGCACCGTGTTGCCGGCGTCCACCAGGCGGTTGAGGCTGTCGAGCAGGCGCTGGATGTCGGCCAGGTGCAGGCCGGTCGTGGGCTCGTCCAGGATGTACAGGTTCCGCCCGCCGCGCTTGATCTTCCCGAGTTCATACGCGAGCTTGACGCGCTGGGCTTCGCCTCCGGAGAGGGTGGTGGAGGACTGGCCGAGCTGGAGGTAGCCCAGGCCCAGGTCGTTCAGGACGTGGAGCTTATGGGCGACGAGCGCGTGGCCCTGGAAGAAGCGTTCCGCCTCCTCGATGGTCATGAACAGCACGTCGGCGATGGTCTTGCCGCGCAGCTTGACCTCCAGCGTCTCCTCGTTGTAGCGCGCGCCCTTGCAGACGCCGCACGGGTTCTCCACGTCGGGCATGAAGTGCAGGTGCGTGGTCACGATGCCCTCGCCGCCGCACTCCTCGCAGCGGCCGCCCTTGACGTTGAACGAGAAGCGGCCCGGCCCGTAGCCGCGCGCGCGCGACTCCGGCAGTTCCGTGAACAGGCGGCGGATCTCGTCGTACACGCCGATGTAGGTGGCGGGGTTGGAGCGGGGCGAGCGCCCGATGGGCGACTGGTCGATGTTGACGACGTCGCTGAGGTATTCCACGCCGAGGAGCGCGTCGTGCTCGCCCGACAGTACCCGGCTGTCGTGGAACAGGGAGTACAGTTTTTTGGACAGGATCTCGTTGATGAGCGTGCTCTTGCCCGACCCGGACGCGCCCGTCACGCAGGTGAAGACGCCGAGCGGGATCTCGACCGTGATGTTTTTGAGGTTGTTGTGCCGGGCGCCGCACACGGTCAGCGTCCGGTCATGCTGTGGCGCGCGCCGGTGCGCGGGGCGGGCGATGCGCTTGCGGCCGCTCAGGTACTGGCCGGTCGGCGAGTCGGGGCTGGCGAGCACCTCCTCCAGCGTCCCCTGCGCGACGACGCGGCCGCCGTGCACGCCCGGCCCGGGGCCGAGTTCCACGATGTGGTCGGCCGCGCGGATGGTCTCCTCGTCGTGTTCGACGACGATGACCGTGTTGCCGATGTCGCGCAGGCGCTTCAGGGTCTGGATCAGCTTGACGTTGTCCTTGGGGTGCAGCCCGATGGACGGTTCGTCGAGCACGTAGAGCATGCCCATCAGCCCGGAGCTGATCTGCGTGGACAGCCGGATGCGCTGGGATTCGCCGCCGGAAAGGGTCATGGCCCGGCGGTTGAGGTTCAGGTAGTCCAGGCCGATGCCGAGCAGCAGCTCCAGCCGTGTCGTGATCTCGCGCACGATCTGCTCGCCGGCCTGCCGCTGGCGCGCGGGAAGCGGCGCGGACTGGAGGAAACAGCACAGTTCCTGGATCGATAGTTCGCCGACAGCGTGGATGTCGCGCCCGCCCACGGTGACGAGGAAGCGTTGCGGCTTGAGCTTGCGGCCCCGGCAGTCCGGGCAGGTGTGCTCGACCATCACGCGCCGCAGATAGGTCTCCATCCACGTGTGCGCGACCTGCTGCTTGCGGTAGTGCTTGTAGCGGCGCTCGATGTCGTGGATGATGCCGTCGAAGCGGAACAACTTGCCGACGTGTTGATCCCCGCTCTTGGCCCCCTCCGGCAGCACGAGCGGGAAGCGCTCGCCGCGCGTGCCGTAGAACACGGCGTCCACGGCTTCGGGCGGCAGGTCGCAGAACGGCGTGTCCAGGCTGAACCCGACGTGCCGCGCGAGGCTGTACATCAGCCGCCCGGCCCACAAATTCTTGTCGTACTTGAACGCTTCGGGGATGAACGCGCCGCCCTTGATGCTGCGCGTCCGGTCCGGCACCAGCAGGTCGGGGTGGACCTTCAGGTAGGTGCCCAGTCCCGAGCACGTCAGGCACGGGCCGTCGCCCTCGTTGAAGCCGAAGTAGGCGGGGTGCGGCTGGCCCATCGTGGTGTGGTGGTCGGGGCAGGCGAAGCCGTCGAAAAAAGCGTCCTCGTCGACCTCCTTGCGGCCCGGCGTCGACAGCAGTCGCACGCGCAGGAAGCCCTCCCCCACCCGGAGGCCGTTCTGGACGGCGGCCAGGAGGTTCTTGTCGATCTCGCGCTTAACGACGAAGCGGTCGATCACCACTTCCAGGTCGTAGTCGCGCGTCTCGTCCAGCTCCAGGTCGTCGCTGATGTCGCACAGATCGTCGTCGATGCGGACGCGGCGGTAGCCCTTGGTTCGTATGTCGGCCAGCAGGTAAGTGTAGTCCTCGCCGTAGATCTTGAACACGGGCGCGCACAGTTCGACCAGCGTGCCATCCGGCAGCGCGAGGACGCGCTCGGCGATCTGCGCGGGCGTCTTGACCGGCACCTCTTCCTTGCAGCGCGGGCAGTGCGCGACGCCGGCCGTGGCGTAGAGCAGCCGGAGGTAGTCGTACAGGTCGGTCATCGTGCCGACGGTGGAGCGCGGGTTCTTGGTGACCGACTTCTGCTCGATCGATATGACCGGCGAGAGCCCGAACACGAAGTCCACGTCGGGCTTCTTGAGCTGCGCGGCGAACTTCTTCTGGAACGCCGACAACGACTCGAAGAAGCGGCGCTGCCCTTCGGCGTAGATGGTGTCGAACGCGAGCGAGGACTTGCCGGACCCGCTCAGGCCGGTCACCACGACGAGCTTGTCGCGCGGGATCTCGACGTCGATGTGCTGGAGGTTATGTTCCTTGGCGCCCCGGACGGCGATCGTGTCCCTCACTTGGCCTTCCCTTCCTGGGGGTCGTAGTAGTAGGCCGCCTCGTCCAGCGCGACCAGACTCTTTTCGGTAAGCCGGACGGGCGACGGCACCTTCTGGATGACGCCCTTGTCGGCGAGCCATTCGTACGCGAAGCACAGCGTCTCGATCTGCGCGCGCTTGGCGAAATGGTCGTCCAGTTCCGTCGTGGAGCGGACGCCGCCCTCCGTGGCGAGGTAGTCGAGGACGGGCTTGAACAGGACGTGCAGCCGCTCGTCCAGGTACGTGTTGATGCGGCGCAGCGCCACCTCGATGGCGGCGCGGTCCTTCTTGTTGTGCACGAGGTCCGTGTACACGGCGTTGAAGAACGCCGGGTTGTGCTTGAGCGCCTGGTGCAGGACCTCGCGCCCCGTCACCTCGCCGGCGAGCAGCGTCTCGATCTTGGCCAGGATGTTGACAGAGTACATGATCCACAGGAAGCTGTAGGTCAGGTCGTTCTTGAGGTAGAACCACTTCTCGGCCTTGGCGAGCGTATACAGGACCGGGCTGCCCTCGGCCAGGATCTGCATCTCGCGGTCACGGGCGCCCACGTGTCTTGCGTCGGCGTAGTAGGCGCGGATGGAATCGTCGGTGGAATACAGCAGGGTGCTCTTGCTGAACGACGAGTGGAAGAACGACCCTTGCAGCGCGCCTTCGAGCTGCCGGCGGAACTTCGAGCGCGGGATCAGCGAGGCGTGGATGTTCACGCCGTTCTCGATCAGGGCGAAGTGTTTCTCCCCCTTCTTCTCGTCGCGCCCGATGAGCATCACGTCGATATCGGACTTGGCCCAGACCTGGTCGTGCGACAGGCTGCCGTAGAGGATCGCCGCGAGGACGTTCCGGTCCTGCTTCACCTTGTTCACGAACGAATCGAGCGCCTGGTTGAACGCCTCGACCGTGCGGGCGAACTGGTCGTCGTTGGAGGGCCGCGCCTCCCGCAGCGTGTCGCGAACCATGTCGAGCATCCTTTCCCGCAGCCGCTTGCGCGCCGAAAACAGCCGCTTCTTGATTGTCGAGACCGGCACCTCCAGGAACGCGGCGATCTCGGCCAGCGAGAAGTCGTTGACGTAGAACAGCGTCGTCGCCAGGCGCTCGTTCTCGCCCAGGGTCAGCAGCGCGGCCTGCACCTCCGCCCGAAGCTCTTCCCGCTCCAGGAGCGCGTGCGGGTCCGTCCCCGCGCCCGCCGCCGCCAGACCGGCCACGGCGTCGAGCGGCACGAGATCCGGCCGCATGCCCCGCGTCATCCGGCCACACTGGGACAGCACGATGCGCTTGAACCAACCCGGGAACGCCTGCGGTTCCCGGAGCTGATGGAGGTTCCGCCACGCCGCGATGAACGACTCCTGGGCCGCGTCTTCGGCGAGCGAGACGTCCTGCAGCACGGCGTAGGCGCACCCGAAGGCGAGGTCCTGGAACCGCCGGACGATCTGCCCGAACGCCCGGCTCTTCTCCGCCTCCGCCGCCCGCGCGCCGGTCGCCCTGTCGATCAAGACCCGGATCTCGTCCACGCTTCCCCCGTGCCCCAACGTTCCGTCTCTATCCAGAGCCGTGCGCCACCGGAAAGGTTACCACAAGCACAAACAAAAAAGCCCCGGGGCGCAGCGCGCGCGCGCTGCGCCCCGGGGCGTCGGGGTTCGGGGTGCGGGTTTCCGGACGGGGCTAGGCGCGGCGCCGGCGGCCGAAGGCGCCGATGCCGCCCACCAGTGTGGTGCCGAGCAGCGCCATGGTGCCCGGCTCGGGAATGGCGGTTCCGGGCTCTTCGGGCTCTTCGGGCGTGACGTCGTGCCCGACGTCCGACCCGGGATCGCCGGGGATGCTCTGGAAGCGGATGAACACGGACTCCGCCACGTCCAGCTCGGTCAGACCGGCGAAGGTGCCGTCGATGGTGTAGGTCGCGCTCGTCTCGTTGAACGCGAGCCCCGAGGGGGGGTTCCCGCCGGAGAAGTTGTTGCCCGTGATCAAGGCGAAGTCCAACTCGGCGGTATTGAACTGGGGCACATTCCCTGCATCCGTGGTGAACTGGAAGTTGGTGTTGTTGGGGTTGGGGGCGAACAGCGAGAACGGGCCGGTGGCGAAGGCGGGCAGGTCGAAGCCGATGCCAGTGACCGTGGTCCCTTCCAGCGAGCCACCGGTCGTGTTGATGAATTCGAACTCGAACTGCGTCGGGGTCAGCGACAGGATGTTCAGCTGCGCGGTCGCCGCCGATGAGTTCCCCGTGACGGTGAACTCGTCCGCGTGCGCGCCGGGCGCGGCGACGGCTAGGCCCAGTGCGGCGAACACCGGGATGGCGAGAGCGGCTCGGCGGAATGAAGTCGATGCGGACATGGTGTATCTCCTGGCTCTATCGAACTTTAAATGATTGCCTGGCAGCCAGGCGTCTAGAGCAAGCAGATGGTCCCCTGCAGGCCCCAAAGTCAAACGTTTTCAGCCTGAAACCGGCATTTGTAACAATGAGGGTCCGGCACGCGGTGTGATCCGCGGCTCGACGACCACAAACGCACCTGATAACAGCGAAGGGAGGGGACGCCGTAGCGTCCCCTCCCTTCTTCCCGGGGCATGGCCGCGCCTTATTCAGCCGGTCTCCGGCAGGAACGTGGGCAGGACGACGCCGGCTGGCGCCCTCCATGCCCCGCGCACCTGCGCGAAATGCAACTCGCAGTTCCGCGCGCCCCATCCGTACAACGTCTGCACCAGTTCCGCACACTCCACCGGCACCAGGAAGACCGGCTTCGCCGGGTGACGCTTCAATTCCATCGCGATCAGCGCCGCCGCCTGGCCCTGCGTCCGCGCGACGCCGGGCCCGAGCATGTTGCTCGCCGGGTGCGCGACGGAGACCAGGAACCCGTCCAGCCCGCCCGCTTCGTTCACCAGCACGGACGCGTGCCAGATGCCCTCCGCGTTCTCCAAAAAATACGCGTAGTCCTGGCCGCGGTCGATGTGGTTCAGTTCGCGCTCCAGAGCCGCCATCGCGGGCGCGTCGTTCGGCTTCGCGTCGCGCACGCGTGCACGTTCGGGCAAGGGGGCGCCGAGATCGGCGGGAAGCGGCCCATCAAGGACCATGTCCTGATACGCCGTGCGGGGCACGAAGCCGGCGCGCGTGTAGAGCGAGAACGAATCGAGGTTCATCGCGCTGGACACGAGCCGCACCGGCAGGTTCTTCCCGTCCGCTAGATCGGCGATGAAGCGGAGCAGGCGGCGCGCGACGCCGCGCCCGAAGTGGGCGGGGTGGACGTTCATGATCCCGAGCGAGACGTGCGTCGGGCGGGGGTGGAAGAAGCACGAACCGGCGATGCGGCCCGTCTCGTCATCGACGGCCAGCACGCAGCAGCCGGGGTCCAGCGCCTCGTAGACGGAGCAGAAGACCTGCACGTCGTTCGGGTCGCCGCCAAAGATCGCCGCCTTGCCGTTCGCCTCGTACCAGCCGTTGGTCGAGGCATAGATCAGGTCGGCGACTTCGGACCAGTCCTCGCGGCCCATGGCTCGCAGAGTGATGCCGGCCATGCCAAGTCCGGACGCTCCGGGTGCGGCTTCGGCCGGCGGCTCGTTGCTCGGGTTCATGCCGGATCGTCGTCCCTGGCTTCGTCTGCCCGGTCAGACCGCATCGTTGCTGCCGTGCTCAGGGGCGGCGTGGGGCCACGAAGGAGGGAAGCCGTGCTTCTCCCGCTGCTCGGCGAGGAACTCCGCAAGGGGACGCTCGCGCCCCTCGGCGGCGGCCTGGTCGCCGCGCCACCCCTCGATGGCTTCGGCCCTGTGCTGCGCTTCCCACTCAAGCGCGGCGATGATCAAGGCGTCGGCGACGGTGTTCACGTCCTGGCCGTCGCGCTCGGCCCTTTCGCGCAAGCGCGCCTCGGCCTCCGGCGAAAGGATGATAGTCACGGTCGGTCTCCCTCCGCATAGATTCTACCGCAGGGCAAGGCGCCGCTTCTACCCATCCACGATGTACTCGCGGATCGGCTGCTCGCGGCCCGTCGCCGCAGAGCGGGGCCGAACAACACGTCACCAATTCTCGGCCGCGAGGACACGTGTGAGGCCATATCGATCAGCGGCGCACGGGCTCAGGCGCGTCGGCGTACCTCTTGTACCTGCCGAGCAGTGTGCCGACGGCCACCAGCACGGGGAAGACGAACCGCTGAACCGGGGCGGGGATGTCGACCATCGCGAACTCGCTCCGGTACCGCCGCGTCAGGAAGGCCGCGTCGAACGGGTCGGGCCGCTTCCCGCCGCTCCGCTTCGTCGAGGCGAAGATCTCCGTGAGGAAGTACTCCACGTTGTCGGCCGGCTCGATGCGCCCCGTGCACCGGAGGTCGCTCTCGCCGGCGTTCCAGAACCGGTGCGCTTCTCCCGGCTTGAACGTGACCGTCTCGCCGGGCCCGGCGAACCGCTCCGGCTCCCCGGGCCGCTGGTAGCCGATCCGCCCCTCCAGGACGGTCAGGGACTCCTCCTGGAGGTGGTGGACGTGCATCGGCGGCCCGGCGCCCGGCTTGACGAGGTTCTCCCCTTCGAGGCGGTCGCCGCCCGGCCCCGGCACCCGCCGCAGGAAGGTGAGGGTCTCCCCGCCGCCGTTCTCTATCGTGTGTGGGTAGGTGTAACGTGTCATGGTAAAGGCCAATGAAGTCCTGAGCCCCTACCGATCCGGCTCACCTGCACCGGCCGCTCGGTGCGCTACAAGTCCCGGATAGTGCCCCGCAGGACGGCAGGTGTGGAACAAGGCTCAAAGCCGTGTTCCACGCCAGACGCCTGATTCCTTCTGTGAAGGGGCCGAGGCGTCGCGGACCGGCACGTTCCCCCGATCCGCCCGGCCGCCTCACTCCCCCTCCCCTACAGGGTGACCGTCCCGACTGCAGGCGCGCTCCAGGGGCCAGACGCTCAACCAGTTGACGGATCAGGCCTTCGACTACGATGCGGCAACATGGAAGCGCTGGTGGCAGAAGCAAGAACCAACGCATTGAGGCTCTGAGAGGCTCCTTCAGGCGCCCTCTGTGGGCGCCTGAAAGAATCTACACCGGTGCCGGCATGCGTCCTTCCGAGACCAGGGGCAGGGCGCGCAGCCGGACGCCCGTCGCGTCGAGCAGGGCGTTGCCGATGGCGGGGGCGATAGCGACGATGGGCGTCTCGCCCGCACCGGCCGACGGAAGGTCCCGCCGGTCCACGAGGACCGTCTCGATGGCCGGCATGTCGCGGAAGCGCGGGACGCGGTAGCGGCTGAAGCGGCCGTTCACGAGGCGCCCGTCCTCGAAGTGGATGGCCTCGAACAGCGCCCCCCCGAGCCCCATGACCGTCCCGCCCTCGACCTGATTGTGCAGGTGCACGGGGTTCACGACCGCCCCGCACTCGAAGGCGGCGACGACACGTCGCACGATGACCTGCCCGGTCCCGGCATCGACGGCCACCTCGGCACAGTTGGCGACGTACCCGCCCTTTTCCAACCCTGCCGCGAGCCCGAAGCCCCGCCCCGGCGCCTTTCGGCGTTTCTCCCAGCCGAACCGCTCCGCCGCCGCGAGGAGGACAGCTCTCAGGCGCTCGTCCTTGAGATGCTTTAGGCGGAACGCGAGGGGGTCCGCGCCCGCCGCGCGCGCCAGGTCGTCCATGTGGCACTCCCGCGCGAAATGGTTGGCGGTGGCGGCGAGCCCTCTATAGGAACCCTGGCGCAGCGGGCTGTCGGCGCGGTGGAACTCTTCTTTGCGGCTCGCGATCTCGTACGGCGAGCGCAGGCCCGAGCCGCCGGAGTTGTAGTTGTGGAACTCCCACTCGGCGAGCGTCCCGTCGTTCCCGAGCGCGGCGGCCACGTCGATGACGCCCGCCGGGCGGAAGTAGGCCCACGCGAACTCTTCTTCGCGGGTCCAGACGAGCTTGACGGGCTTCCCGGCGGCCTTCGCGAGCCGGGCGGCCTCGACCGCGGCCTCGCCGGTGTGCTTGCCGCCGTAGCCCGAGCCGGTGTCGGGCACGATCACGCGGACCCGCGCTGCCGGGATGCCGAACGCCGTCGCCAGTTCGTCGCGCACGCCGAACGGCCGCTGCGTCCCGGTCCAGACGGTCAGGCGGTCGCCGCTCCACTCCGCGACCGCGGCGCGCGGCTCCAGCGGGACATGGGCGATGTAGGCGACGGTGTACGTGCCTTTCAGGCGCTCGTCGGCGGCCCCGCCGGTCAGTGACTCACCCCTCGATCCGGCGCCGCGAAGCCGCGTGAACAGGTCGCGCTCCGACGGTTGCTGCGCGGACGTCTCCCACTCGGCCTTGATGGCGGCCAGCGCCGTGTCAGCAGCACGAGTGGTCGGCGCGGCGACCCCGACCAGATCGCCGTCGCGAACCGTCACCACGCCCTGGAGCGACTGCGCGGGGGCGAGGTCCGCCGACTTGAGCTTCGCGCCGTACGCCGGCGCGCGGAGCACACGCCCGTACAGCATGCCGTCGCGCCGCAGGTCGGACGTGTAGCGGTGTTCCCCGGTGACATAGGCGCGGCCGTCGACCTTCGGGACGGACGACGCGGCGGCCGGCGTTCGCGGCGCGTCGTCCTCGATGGTCCGCGACAGCGTCTTGCCCTGGAGGAGACGCGGGTACGCGAGCGGCGCCGTCCCGCTGCCGTCGTTCCGTCGGATCGCGCCGTTCTCGGCGACGCACACCGCCCGGTCCACGCCCCAGGTGGCGGCGGCGAGGTCGATCAGCATCTCGCGCGCGGCGGACGCGGCGCGGCGGATCTGCGGCGCCATGGCGGGAGTGGACCGGCTGCCGAACGTGCCCGCGTCGTAAGGGACGAGGTCCGTGTCGGCCATCACCATGCGGACCGAATTGACCTTGACGCGCAGTTCGTCGGCGACCGCCTGGGAAAGCGAGGTGCGGACGTTCTGGCCGACCTCGGTCTTTCCGGTGTGGGCCGTGACCGTCCCGTCCTCGCCGATGTGGAGCCAGGCCCCGATGTCGCGCGGGGCGGCGTCGTTCCGCCCGCGCCGCCGCCCGCCCCCGCCGCCCGATTCCTGCGCCTCCGCCGCGTTCTCCGCTCCGCCGGAAACCGCCAGAACGAGCAGGCCCGCCCCGAGCATGCGAAAGACTTCGCGACGGCTGGGGGCGAACCGGTACGCAGGGGCAGCCTCCAACTCGTAGCGCTCCGCCTCGATCCGGTCGCCATCGACGAGATGCTGCCGGCTCATTTCTGCGCCCTCCGCCCGGCGCGGGCCGCGCTCTGTACCGCCTTGACGATCCGCGGATACGTGCCGCACCGGCACACGTTCCCCTGAAGCCGCGCGGCGATGGCCGCCTCGTCAGGGTCCGGGTTTTTGCGGAGGAGGCCGACGACCGACAGGATCATCCCCGACGTGCAGTAGCCGCACTGGAGCGCGTCCGCTTCCAGGAACGCCTCCTGGACCGGGTGCAGTTTGTCGCCCTGCGCCAGCCCCTCGATGGTGGTCACCGCCCGGCCTCCCACCGCGCCCACGGGCGTGACGCAGGAGCGCGTCGGCTCGCCGTCGATCAAAACCGTGCAGGCGCCGCAACTCGCCTCGCCGCAGCCGTACTTGGTCCCGGTCAGGTTCAGGTCCTCGCGCAAAACCTGTAACAGGCTCCGCTCCCCGTCGCCGGCGATGTCACGGGTCTTCCCGTTGACCTTTATCCGCAGTGTGTCAGGCATAGCAGGTTTCCTCGGCAACCGACCACGGGGCCAGGCGCCGTTCCCGCACGTCAGGGTACGGCGTCGCGCCAGGCGGCCTCTCCGGTCTTCGTACTCCAATCATTCCCGAAGTACCCGGCGCCCAACACACCCCGCGAGGAGCCGTCCAGTACGCTCGTGTCGGCGACGAGCCAGTCGGGGAAAACCGTTCCCGAGACGAAGACCGGGAGGCGATCCGTCAGGCGCAGTCCCGGCATCCCCGTGCCGCAGACGGCGCCGACGAGCGCGCGCGACGTCCCCGCCTTCGGGCGCACGAAGACGGCGGCGAGGCCGTCTCCCGTGCGGACGGTCCCGTCAAGACGCACCTCGGACCGCCGCACCTGCACCGGGCTGTCGCCCAGCAGGCCCTTCCACGCGGAGTTCATGTCGGCGTGTCCGTACAGGATGACGCTCCGATCCCGCATCCGCCGCGCCTCGTACTCGGTGTCCGGCAACACGTCGGGCGCCCCGTTCCCCCGGTACAGAAACGTTTCCGCGTCGAACCGCGCCCGCGCGTATGCCCACGCGTTCTCGTCCGGCGTCCCCTTCGTCCCGTACACCAGGACGAACCGGTTCGCGAACGCCTGCTTGAACGTCCCTCCCCGGGCCGGGTTCTTCTCGTCCGGCGGTGCGGGCCGCTCGGTCACCCGCCACCGGCCCGCCACCTTCGCGAGGTACACCGGATTGTGTCGCGACGGCGACGGGGGCGGCGGCGTCAGAGCCTGGCCGTCGATCTCGATGCGGCGCAGGGGCGTCCCGACGGGCAGGAGGGAGCGGTAGATCGTGAGGCGCTGGACGTTCTGCGTCTCGCCCCGCACGGCCGCCCCTGTGGCGTCCCAGGCGAGCCGGGCCGACGAGGCGAGCAGCATCTTCTCCTGCTGGTCGATCCGCAGCCAGTAGCACGAAGCGGAAACGCCGGGGTCGGGGGTCGTGAAGGCGAGCCGGACCGGCCCGCGAGCCGGGATGCGGCTGCGCCCGAACAGCGCGAACATCGGCCCCCAGTCCACGCAGTCGGCGCCCGGCGCGGGGCCGACGTCCCACCAATGGCCGGCGCCCCGCTCCTCGTGCCAGTGCAGGTCCGGATGGTGCAGTTCCGTCAGGCGGGCGCGCATCCGTCGCGCCTGCTCCACCGGCACGTTGTCGTCCGCGTCACCGTGCAGGATGTAGACCGGCGTGAGAAGGAGATTCCCGGCGCGCAGCAGCGTGTCGCTCGGGTTCGCGCCGCGCGCGAGAAGCGCGTCCACACCGACCTCAGGCGCGGTGTCCGCGCCGCGTCCGCCCCCGCCGTAGGTCGCGAAGCTGATCCACCCGGCGCTCGGCCCGACGGCGGCGAAGCGTGACGGGAACAGGCTGCCGATGGACCAGGCCCCGTGTCCGCCCATGGAGTGGCCGGTCAGGCTCACGCGGCCGGAATCGTGGGGGAAGGACTGCTGCGCGTGGTGCAGAACTTCCAGTGCGTCGAGTCGCCCCCAGTCTTCCCAGTCGAAACCGTACGGCCGCCGGTTCGTCGGCGCCACCAGGGTCGCCCAGTCCTTCGCGCCGTAGGCTTCCGCCTGCCCCAGCGCCTCCACGCTCGCGCCATGCAGCGAAAGGACGAGCGCGTTCTCCGGCGAGGGGGCCTGCGCCGGGGTGACCGCATAGTACTGCACGCTCCCGTCGATGCCGCTGACGAACGTGCGCCGGTGCGTCTCTTTCGGGCGGCGTACCCGCAGGGCCAGGTCGGCGTTGGCCATTGCCGAGGCCCTGCCGGGGCCCCGCAGCGTCAAAACCAGGCGCGCGTTGCCGGGGGCGAGGCCGGAGGTCGGCCCGATACGGAACGGGACTTTGCGGACCGAAAGCGGCGGGATGACCGGCACGACGGTCTCCAGGCGGCGCGGCGGCGGCGCTTCAGCGGCCGCTGAAGCGCCGCCCTCGCCGCCGGAGGCGACGGCCGCCTCCAGTCGCAGACCGACGAGCGGAGCTTCCGACGCGTTGGCGACGACGACGGCGCCCCAGAGGGGACTGCCGCCGCGGTACTCCGTAAGCAGGTCGGGCAGGGTGGCATCGTCGCGGTAAACCGTTACCGGGCCGGCGACCGGCAACAGGCGCGCCCGCAGCCGACCGCGCCCACACGCGAACAGGAAGTCGTTCCGCCCGGCGCGCAGCTTCACGGGCACGCGGAAATAGCCGTGGTCGTAGGGGTCGCCCGCCCGCGGCTCGCCGTTGACGTACGCCATCGTGTTGCCGCGCGCTTCCAGGAGCGCGACGCGCGCGTCCGCCGAGTCGACCGCGGCGTACAGGTAGCCGCCCGCGAGCGCACGGGATTGGAACACCCCGGCGTCGTCCGCGCGTATCGGCTCCCACGCCCGCGGCTGCCCGCCGTCCGGAAGACGCAGCGCGTCGCCCCGCTTCGGCGGACGCCACTCGCCCCGCACCAGAAGCGCCTGCACCGCGTCCGCGCCGAAAAGCCTGCGCCCGCCTCCCTGCCCGGCGTTCCCGACCACAAGCCCGTCGCGCAGAGTGATCTCGGAAGCGATCGACGAGGCGGGGGCGGCGGGCGGCGGGGGTGCCGCGGCCGGGCCGGCAGGAACGGCGGCGCCGGCAGGAAGGAGGCACAAAGCGCCGGCGGTCGCAAGGCAGTAAAAAAGAAAGGTCGGAGCGGTCCGCAGGCGGGTATTCAACAGGACCTCCCTACTCGTCTCCACAGCGTTGTCGCTGCGGCGCGGGAAACGGCGGAGCGTCATCGTCGGTCGCCGGAGACTTTCGCGGGCGGGGCGGCGCAATCCTCCTTCGCCCCCACCCGACGCTCGGCTTCGGCTTCCAGCGCGTTGATGGCCTCCGTCACGCGCGCGGCGGCGGCCGCCAGGTCTTCGCCGGGGGCGACGTAGATCGGCTCGCCGTAGAGCCAGGCGGCGCGGGCGAAGGGGTACGGCACCAGGAAACGGTCCCACGAAGGGGCCAGCCAGCGCGGCCAGGCGCTGAGGCCGAAGGGGATGATCGGGCAGCCGGTACGCTGGGCGAAAAACACGGCGCCCGGCTGCGCGACTCCGGAAGGCCCCCGCGGCCCGTCCGGGACGAAGGCGACGACCGCACCGCGCGCCATCACGTCGAGCACCTCGCGCGTGGCGGCCACGCCGCGCCGGCTGGTCGAGCCGCGGATGATGCGGAAGCCCGCGCGGCGGAAGTTTTCCGCCTGCAAATCACCGTCGCGCGAAAGCGAGATGATGGTCCAGTAGCCGCGCCCCCGGAACACATTCAGCGGGAGGAAGACGCGCCCGTGCCAGGTGACGAGGATGACGCTGCCGTGCCGGGCGACGAGTTCATCGACCAGGTGCTCGTTCTCCATCCGGAAGCGCAGCGTCGCGCAGGTGAGCCGCACCAGGGCGTTGATCAGGATCGCGAGCGCGCGGGTGCGCAGCGTGACGGGGCGGGGCTTCTCCATCTCGCGGGCTTTCGGAGCGGGGGGCGCAGTGTCGGGGGGAGGTGCGGGCGGTCGCGACGGCACAGGTCTTACTGCTCCGGAAGGTACAGATCGGCCGACCGGCGCTGCGTCTCGTAGAGGGCCGCGTAGACGCCCCGGCGCGCCATCAGTTCGCCGTGACTGCCCATCTCGACGATCCGCCCGCCCCGGACGACCACGATCTTGTCGGCGCCGACGATGGTCGAAAGCCGGTGCGCGATCACGAGCGTGGTGCGGCCCCGCATCAGGGTCTCCAGCGCCTCCTGCACCAGCGCCTCGGAGGCGGCGTCGAGCGAACTGGTGGCCTCGTCCAGGATCAGGATGCGCGGGTCGGCGAGGAGGGCGCGGGCGATGGCGATGCGCTGGCGCTCGCCGCCCGACAGGGTCGCCCCGCGCTCCCCGATCCGCGTGTCGTACCGGGCCGGGAACGACTGGATGAACGAGTCGGCGTTGGCGGCGCGGGCGGCGGCCTCGACCTCGGCGTCGGTCGCCTCGCTGCGACCGTACGCGATGTTGTCGCGGATCGGGCCGGAGAACAGCAGCGTCTCCTGCGGCACGATGCCGATCTGCCGCCGCAGCGACTCGACGGTCACCGTCTTGATGTCGTGGCCGTCGATGAACACCGCGCCGCCCGTCGGATCGTAGAAGCGCGGCACGAGGTCGGCGAGGGTGGACTTGCCCGCGCCCGACGGGCCGACCAGGGCGACCACCTGACCCGGCTCGATGGTGAACGACACGTCGGACAGCGTCGGGGTGCCGCGCTCGTACGCGAACGAGACGCCGCGGAACTCGATGGTGCCCTTCACGGGGGGCAGGGGCCTGGCGTGCGGGGCGTCGCGCACTTCGGGGACGACGTCGAGCACGTCCGAGAAGATGCGGTCCGCCGCCCCCATCATCTCTTCCCAGGCGACGCGCAGGTTGCCCAGGTGCCCCGTGGCGTTGGCGAGCTGTGACACCAGGAACAGGAACTTCAGGAGCGACCCGAACTCCATGCGGCCGAGGGCGACTTCCTGGCCGCCGACCCAGAGCGTGAGCGCGATGCCGAGCGCGCCGATCAGGTCGACCGTCGGGCGCAGCCGCGCCCCGCGTCGCACGCCGCGCATGTTCACGTCCAGCGCGGCGCGGTTTTCGCGGTCGAAGCGCTCGATCTCGCGCCGCTCGGCCGTAAAGGCGCGGACCACGCGGGCGCCCGACAGCGTCTCCTCCATCACGGCGGCGATGTCCGCCATCTTCTGCTGCGACTGCGTGGAGATGCCCCGGATGCGCCGCGACAGGATCTGGATGGCGACGGCCATGACCGGCACGATCAGGAGGGCGAAGAGGGTGAGTTTCCAGGACGTGAAGAACAGCCAGCCCAGGTACACGGCGACCTGGATCGGGGTCGT
>CADCTO010000553.1 GCA_902805585.1 uncultured Armatimonadota bacterium
CGATGCCGCCTTCGCGCCGGTAGGCGTCCAGTTCCCGGAACACGACCGGGTGGACCATCTGCGCCGCGCAGAGGATGGCGCGGGGCCGCTGCCGGCAGAGCTGCTTGATCTGCGCCGCCTGCGCGGCCCCGTGGTCCCCCGCCGACTCGCCGCAGGTGTAGATGGGCACTTCCAGCGCCCGCGCGTTCAGCTCCCGCTGGATGAGCAGGATCTTCTCGGTCGCCAGACCGACGTCGAGGACACCGCTGAAGAGGCAGACCAGGGTGTTGCTCTGCCCGCCCGCGAGGCGCTGGGCCAGCGGGTTGGGCTCGTACCCCAGCTCGCGGGCGACCGTGAGCACCCGCTTCCGCGTGGAGTCGGACAGGTTGCCCTTGCCGGAGAGGGCCAGTGAGACCGTCGACTTGTGCATGCCGAGCGCGCCGGCGACATCGCGGATGGTGGGCGGTTTTCTCATGACGTCCTGTTCCCGGCGTCGGCCGTGTTCCGGTGCCTGCCCAGGCGAGGCTCGGCCCGCCCCATCTCTTTAATCACCAGTCCGGCCATTACCTTCGCGCCTTTCTCGTTGAAATGCGTCCGGTCGCCCGGCTCGTGCGCCATTTCGGCGCTGGCCTCGTCGCCGAGCCGGGCGAATAGTTCTCCGCTCGCGGCGTGCAGGTCGATGAGCGCGACGTTCTCCTCGGCGGCCACGGCCTCCATCGCGTCCGCGTAGGGACGCAGGGTGTCGGCGAGCGTGCCGTCCGCCCCGAACGTCCGGCGGTGCATGGGGGTGACGAGGATGGGTGTCGCCCCCGCCGCGCGCGACTCGTCGACGTAGCGGCGGAGGTAGTCCCGGTAGTCCCCCGCGGCGTCGGTCGATTCCGGGCGGCCCGGCTCGTGCGAGTCGTTGTGGCCGAACTGGATCAGGACGTAGTCCGGCTTTTCCGCGAGCGCGTCGCTCCAGAGCCCTTCCTGAAGGAAGGTCTTCGTGCTGCGCCCGCTCCGGGCCCGGTTGATGACCCGGACGGTGCCGTCGAAAAAGCCCTGGATGAACTGGCCCCACCCACGGCACGGGCTCTCCTCGGGCTGGACACAGACCGTGGAGTCGCCGACGATGACGAGGCGGATCCGCCCGGCGGCGGTGTCGTTCCGGCCGCCGGTCATTGCGCGACGGCGGCGGCAGCGGCGGCAGCGGCGGGCGTGGTGAAGGCGGCGACCCACGCGGCTTTGGGCGAGAGATAGCGGGTCAGCGGGTGGTCCTTGAGCCCTTTGATCCCCGCGACGACGGAAGCCGCGTTGATCTCGGCGCCCGCCGCGTTGGTGTGCGTCCAGTCGCCGCCGAACAGCGCCTTCACCGGTTCCTGCCCTATCTGCTCGTAGCGCAGCGCGACGATCTCGTTAAGGTCCACGAAGGCAGCGCCCTCCGCCCGGGCCGCCTCGGCGGCCCACTTGCCGTAGTCGCCCGCGGCGCGCAGGACCTTGCCGTCGGTCCCCCACCGGTTGCGCGGGATCGGGGAAAGTACGACGGCCGTGGCCCCCTTGGCTTTGGCGTCGGCGACGTATTTCCGCAGATACCAGCCGTAGGTGTGGACGGTCTCCTTCTTTCCCGTGGCGGCGTCCGCCACGATCTCCCGCGTCTCCTCACCGGCGCCTTTGAGCGAGGCGCGGGCCCGGGGGGTGCCGCTGACCGGGCCGCCGTCGTTGTGGCCGAACTGCATGAGCACGAAGTCGCCGGGCTTCATCTCCGCGAGCACCCGGTCCCACAGCCCTTCTGTCAGGAACGTGCGGCTGCTCCGCCCGCCGCGGGCGCGGTTGACCACCCGTATCCTGGCCGGGTCGAAGTAGGCGGCGACGGGGTCACCCCACCCGAGCTGGCCGGCGGTACCCACCTTGACCGTGGAGTCACCGATCAGGAAAAGGGTCGGCAGCCCCGCGCCCGCCGCGGGCGGTGCTGTGGAGGCGCCCGGAGCGGGCGCTGCCCCGCCCGCGCGGGCGAGCCCGAGCGACGACGCGAGAGCGGCGGTCAGCGCAACCGCCGCTTTCAGTGCGGCGATGCGGTTCGAAACAGGCATCCGTCACTTCCTTCCACAAACGTTTCCCGTACGTGCGCGCAGGGGCCCACGCATGGCGCTCCCCGACTACGCTTCGCCGAGCGAGCGGCCTTCCCTTTATCCTACCACCAGGCTATTCATCCGTCATCGTGAAGAACGGCAGGTAGCCGTTGCTGTTGCGCTGGGGCACCTTGCAGGGTTCCACGTGGTCATCGCAGAACGCGACGCTGGTGAACTCGGTGTGCCGCGCCCACGGCGTGCCGTTCGAGGCGTTCCCGCTGGTGGCCGCCGCGTCCCTCGTGTGCATGCCGGGGCGTCTTCTGCCGGTTCCCCGGATTTAGTTGGCGCTGAAGGTCAGGCCGATGCCGGGCGCTTCGGTCCCGGCGGCGCGGCTTCCGGTCTGATTGTCCGTCGGCCTCTGGGCGCTGATGCCGTTGGAGACCATGGCCCCGCGCAGCCACTTGGCGTGCCCGTCGCCCATCAGGAAGTTGGACCCTTCGTTGTGCCGCGGGGCGTTCTGCGACTGCGTGCGCGTGCGCGGCGGCACGCCCAGCAGCCCGGTGGTGTAGCGGCCCCCCGTCAGGTAGCTGCCGCTGTTGTTGCCGCCGTCGCCGGAAGGCGAGTGCAGGTCCACGCCGCCGCCGGCCTGCGCCACGTTGCCGTAGCCGCCGCTGACCTCGCACAGCGCCACGGTCATCGCGGGCTTGTTCAGGACGCTCTCGGACAGGGCCGCCAGGTTGCGATTGAAGGCGTACGAGACCGGGGCCATGTCGGCGGTGCCGGGGCCCCGGTACGAGTCGCTGGGGCACCGGAAGAGCGGGGTGTTCTTGGCGTAGGGGTGGATCTGACCGGCGTAGCCGCGTCCGATGGCGTAGCCGCCGGCGGGGCGGGGGTTGTCGGGGTCGCCCAGGGCGTTGCCGGAGGGGCCCGCCAGCACGTTGCCGTCGGGCATGGCGCTGTCGTAGTCCTGGACGTACTGCATCAGCGCCAGGCCGATCTGCTTCTCGTTGGAGAGGCAGGCCGTCTGGCGCGCCTTCTCGCGCGCCTTGGCGAAGACCGGGAACAGGATGGCCGCCAGGATGGCGATGATGGCGATGACAACGAGAAGCTCGATGAGGGTAAAGGCGGAGTGCACGCGGGGCGCGGCTCCCGTACGGGCTGACGGATGGCGTAGAAGGACGTTCTTCATCTCTTTCTCCTTTGAGTGAGCGCAGAATCAACCGGTTTGCGAAGTAGTATACAGTAAGCGATAGGATTTGTAAACCGGTTGTCTAAGAAGCGGTCAGTTTTTTTACTTGCGGGAGAAAGAGACGGGCCGGTGTTCGAGTAATATCCCAACCCCCGTCACCGCCCGAGGATCGCTACGGCCCGGGCGCCCAAAGTGACGGCGCCGGAGCATGACTTCCCGGTGATCAGGTCCCGGTACGGACCGGGTTCCAGCGGCACCTCGATGGGCTCCGTGTTGTGATTGAGGAGGTAGAGCAGCGCGTGCCCTTCCGGCGAGACGCGCACCGACACCTCGATACCGCGCGGGGGCGGCGCTCCGCCGGCGAGCGGCGAGCGGATGCCCTTGTCGGCGCAGACGGCCTGGAGGAACGACCGCAGGGCCGCTTCAACGGGGCGCGTGGCGAGGTAGTAGGCGCGACCCGCGCCGAACGCGTTCACGGTCACGGCGGGCTCGCCCGCGTAGAAATCGTCGGCGTAGTGCGCGACCGGCTCGGCGCTTTCCAGGCGGATGCGGTCGCAGAGCAGGTCGGCGGCGTGAGGGGTTTCCTCGTCCAGATCCCCCAACGGGCGCAGGAAGCGCAGGCCGTTCGTCTTGCCCTTCGGCAGGGCGTCGGTCTCCTCCACGCGCAGTCCCAGGACGCGCCGGAGCGGGCCGGGGGCGCCGTCGGGGTGGACGAGGTCGTTCCCGTCCACCAGGCCGGTGAAGAACGTCGCGACGAGCGTGGCCCCCTGCTCCACCCGGCGCTCGATGCGCTCCGCCGTCTCGGTCCGGACCATCGTCAGCACGGGCGCGACGATCACGTCGTACGGCGACAGGTCGGCGTCCGGGGAGACGACGTTGGTCTGGATGCCCAGGCCGTGCAGGGCGACATAGGCGGCCCGGCACTCTTTCACGTAGTCCAGGTCCGTGCTGGGGCCGCTGGAGAAGCGCAGCCCCCACCAGTTCGCCCAG
>CADCTO010000554.1 GCA_902805585.1 uncultured Armatimonadota bacterium
GGTCGCCCCCAACCTGCTGGCGCGGAACTTCACCGCGGACAGGCCTGACCAGGTCTGGTGCGCGGACATCACCTAGATACTGTCGGCGAAGTCAGGCGGCCTGGGCCAGGGCTGCGAAGCGCGTGATGCGCGTCTTGGCGCGCGGCTGCCCGTCCAGCCAGTGTACGATCCTGAGGACGTTCATTCCAGCCGCGGCGCACACCTGCTGTAGGCCTGTCTTCGCCAGCCCGATGTAGCGGCTCCGACGCATCCCGAGCGCACGCACGCCTTGCGAGAGCGTGCCCTCCACGCCGGCTCGGACACGATAGCGCTCCTGCCACGCCGGATTTCCCATCCGCGCCCGAGCCGCGTTCAGCGCCTCGTACTCCTCCCGGAGGTGAAAGTAGACGGAGCGGCGCGCATCCTTTGCCGGTGTGCAGATCGCCCTGGCGGCGCAGGCCCCGCAGTCGGTGCGACTGAACACGGCCTGGACGCGCGGGCTGCCGTTCTCGTCGGGCCGCACGCGCCAGGTTACCGACGCCTTGCCCTGCGGGCAGGTGACCCGCTCCCGCTCCCAGTCGATGGTGAAATGGCGCTGCTCGTATCCTTGCCCCATGCGGGCTTGCCAGCTCGCCACACCGCGGACCGGGCCCTCGAGCGAGACGCCATGGTCCCGCCAGCTGCCGACCAGCAGCCCCGCATCGACGTAGGCCGAGTCGACGAAGTGCTCGCTCGGCAGCAGCCCCTTGGCGGCCAGGCGCTCGTGGATCTTCGCCGTGCTCGCCATGTCGGGCTGCATGGCGGGGCAGGTCTCGACGTGGGTGACGACATGCGCCGCCTCCTCGTCGCAGGCTTCGGTGACGTGCACCTTGTAGCCGGACCACTCCAGCCCCCGCTTGGCGCTGTAGTGCGCCTCCGGGTCGTAGGGCGACTGCAGCCGCTCGCCGACCGGGGGCAGCTCCGAACCGGCCCGCCAGCGCGGGCGCCCGCCGTCGCGGGCGTAGTGCACCCGCCAGACGTCGCGCAGTGTCCCGACCATCGGCACCTGGCACGCCGCCTCAGGCGCGTCGGACGCGTCGAGGGCGTCGAGCAGGAGGAAGCCGTCCGCGCCGATCTCGAGGGCCAGTGCCTCGCGGTCGGCCTGGCCCTTCGGCAGCCGCCAGTCCTCGATGCGGCGGGCGTACCGTTCGAACCAGGCCGGCCGCGCGACCCCGCGCAGCCGGTCGGGCACGGCCGCGGCGAGGTCGTCGAGGGCGGCGCGGAGCGTCTCGGCCACCAGTTCTAGGAGGTGCAGGG
>CADCTO010000555.1 GCA_902805585.1 uncultured Armatimonadota bacterium
GAGGCCGCGTGGAACACGGGCCGGGAGGAGGGCCCGAACCTGGGCTACAAGATGCGCATGAAGGAAGGCTACTTCCCGTGCGCGCCGTCCGACACCCTGCAGGACCTGCGCTCGCGCATGGTGACGACCCTGCTGGAGTCCGGGATCGAGGTGGACGTGCACCACCACGAGGTCGGCAACTCGGGCCAGTGTGAGATCGGCGTCAAGTTCAACACCCTGGTGAACATGGCCGACACGCTGATGAAGCACAAGTACATCATCAAGAACGTCGCCGCCAAGAACGGGTTCACGGCCACCTTCATGCCCAAGCCGATCTTCCAGGACAACGGGTCGGGCATGCACACCAGCGTCTCGATGTGGCAGGGCGGCGAGAACCTGTTCTACGACAAGGGCGGCTACGGCGGCCTGTCCGAGATGGCCGTGTACTACATCGGCGGCATCCTCAGGCACGCGCCCGCGCTGCTGGCCTTCGGCGCGTCCTCGACGAACTCGTACCGCCGCCTGGTGCCGGGCTACGAGGCCCCGATCAACCTGGTCTACTCGGCCCGCAACCGCTCGGCCGCCGTCCGCATCCCGGTGGTGGGCGGGCCGCGCTCCAAGCGCGTCGAGTTCCGCGCGCCGGACCCGTCGGCCAACCCCTACCTGCTGTTCGCGGCCATGCTGATGGCCGGCATCGACGGCATCCAGAACAAGATCCAGCCGCCGGACCCGATCGACAAGGACATCTACGAGCTGCCGGCCGAAGAGAAGCACGGCATCGCCCAGACGCCCGGCTCGCTCACCGAGTCGCTCAACGCGCTGGAAGCGGACCACGAGTTTTTGCTGCGCGGCGGCGTCTTCAACGCGGGCATGATCGAGACATACCTGGACCTCAAGCGCATCCGCGAGGTCGAGGGCGTCGCCCTCCGCCCCCACCCCTACGAGTTCGCCCTGTACTACGACTGCTAGAACGCACGGCGGCGACGGCGGGGGCGCATCCCCGCGGTACGAAACAGGGGCCGCCGCGACACCAAGTCGCGGCGGCCCCTGTTTCGTACCCTCCGGCGCCTTTCAGCCGCGGCCGAGCAGGAACAGGCAGAGCAGGATCGGCGCGTCGCCGGCCAGCGCGTGCAGGGCCACGGGGTAGAGCAGGCGGCGCGTGCGCTCATACAGAAAGGTCAGGCCGATGCCGACGAGCGTGATGGTCAGCGTCCCGAGGAGGGCGACGGCGGGGGCGAGGAACAGGCGCAGCACCAGCCAGTGCCACGCCCCGAAACACGCCGACGAGACCAGCGCCGCCACGAGCGGGGACGCGAACACGCGCCGGAGCGTGGCGTACACGCCGCCGCGCCAGAAGAACTCCTCCACCCAGGGGTTGACGATCACGAAGTAGGGAAACAGCCAGAGATAGGCGCCCGGCGCGAGCCCACGCTCGGACAGCAGCCCGAGGATGCGCGGCCCGTCCAGCAGGAGCGCCCCGGCGACCGTGTAGGCCACCAGGGCGATGGCATTGGCGCCGAGCACGACGCCGAGCAGGTGGCGGCGGCGGGGCTGGTAGATGTCGTCGCGCTCGGGCAGGCCCGGCGAGCGCAACAGGAAGCCGCCGAGGATGCAGACGCCGTGGTAAAAAAGGAACGCGAAGGGCGCGGAGTCCAGATGGTACAGCCCGGCCCACGCCGCCGGCCACGGCAGCACGCACAGCCAGACGGCCAGCGCGATCCGCCAGAGGGGGAGGGATGAGGGATGAGGGATGAGGGATGAGGGAGAGCCGTCTCCGTCTCCTTCCCCTTTCTCATCCCTCATCCCTCGCCCCTCATCCCTGTCCTCAGACGATGGCTTGCTCCGTGTCTTTGTCGAAGACATGCGCGGCGGCGGCGTCCACGACCACGTCGAGCGGCGCGCCTTCTTTGGCGCGCGTCTCGGCGTCCACGTTGGCGACCAGGGTGTGCTCGCCGGAGGTCAGGTACAGCGTGGACAGCGAGCCCATCGGCTCGACCACGTCCACGCCCATGCGCACGACGTTGTCCAGGTCGGCGGCCGACGGCGGGGTGAGCGCCTTGTCGTGGATGTCCTCGGGCCGGATGCCCAGGACCACCGACTTGCCGGTGTAGTCCGCGAGCGCCCCCGACCGGGCCTCGGGCAGGTGCACCTGGAAGGCGCCGGCGTCCACGAGCGGGCGCGCGCCGTTCTTGACGACCTGCGCTTCCACGAAGTTCATGGAGGGGGTGCCCAGGAAGCCGGCGACGAACATGTTCACGGGCTCGTGGTACAGCTTGAGCGGGGTGTCGCACTGCTGGAGCAGGCCGTCCTTCATGACGGCGATGCGCTGCCCCATGGTCATCGCCTCGACCTGGTCGTGCGTGACGTAGATCGTGGTGATCCCCAGGCGCCGGTGCAGTTTGATCAGCTCGGCCCGCGTCTGCACGCGCAGCTTGGCGTCCAGGTTCGACAGCGGCTCGTCCATCAGGAAGACCTGCGGCTCGCGCACGATGGCGCGCCCGAGCGCGACGCGCTGCCGCTGGCCGCCCGACAGCGCCTTGGGCTTGCGGTCCAGCAGGTGCTTGATGCCCAGCAGGTCCGCCGCCTCCTGGATGCGCCGGTCGATCTCGCCCTTGATCTTGCGCGCCTCGCCCGCGTGCGACAGCTGCCAGAACAGGTTGGGGAGCATCCGCAGCTTCAGCCCGAAGGCCATGTTCTCGTACACGCTCATGTGGGGGTAGAGCGCGTAGTTCTGGAACACCATGGCGATGTTGCGGTCGCGCGGGGGCACGTCGTTGACGGTGCGGTCGCCGATGAGGATCTGCCCGGAGGTCACCTCTTCCAGACCCGCCACCATCCGCAGGGCGGTGGTCTTGCCGCAGCCGGACGGCCCGACCAGAACCAGGAACTCGCCGTCGCGGATCTCCAGGTCCAGGTTGTTGACCGCGGTGACTTCTTTCTTGCTCTGCGGGTCCGTGAAGACTTTGCTGAGGCTTTTCAGTTCGACGCGCGCCATAGCTCCTGCCGCTCTCCTTCGGGCCGGGGAATGGTGTATTATACGGCGGCGGGTCCGAGGGTGTCAAGGAAGGGCGCGGCAAGCAGCGCCCCTGCCGGGCGTTCACCGTAAGGGCGCTGCTTGCCGCGCCCTCCCCTAGCCCGTAACGATACCAAGCGGACGCGGTTTGTGGTCGGGGAACACGGCCGCCAGATGGCGGTTGTGCAGGCGGCGGGCGACGACTTCGGCCAGAACGTCGCGGTAGTCGGTGGTCACTTTCAGGTCGCCGGGGCCTTCGAGTTGGCGGTCTTCCAGGCCGGGCCAGCGGCCGAAGACGCGCCCGCCCCGGACGCCGCCGCCCAGCAGCAGCATCATGCTGGCGCTGCCGTGGTCGGTGCCCAGGCCGCTGTTCTCCCCCAGGCGCCGCCCGAACTCGGTCATCACCACGACGGTGACGTGGCGCATCTCGGGGCCCAGATCCGTGGCGAAAGCGGCCAGAGACTTCGCCACATCGTCAAGCTGTAGCGCCAGCCAGCCGCTCGCGCCGCCCTGCGCGACGTGCGAATCCCATCCGCCCCGGTCCAAACAGGCGACCTCCAGGCCGACGCGCCCCTTGATCAGGCACGCGACCTGCTTGAAGCCGTTCCCCAGGTCGCTGGCGGGATAAGCGGCGCCGCCCGCGGGCTGATAGCGCGCCGGGTCGATCTGGTTCAGCGTCTGCAATACGGCCAGCGTCTCGCGCCCCGCCTCCGCGACCGCATCGTCGCCGTTCTGGTAGACCCGGGCCAGCGCGCGCCGCACCGCCTTGGCGCGTTCGGAATCCTCGGCGCCCGGCAGGTCGAGCCGGAAGTCCGCGAGGGACGAGAGCGCGGTCCCGTCGGTTGTGCCGCGCAGCAGGTCGGGCATCACGCCGCTGAAGGCGACGGCGCGCAGCGGCGAAGTGTTTCGGCCCTGTGTGCTCGACAGGTGGCGCGCCAGCCAGCCGCTCGCGGACCCCGTGCGGTCGTCGGCCTGCCCGCGCTCCATGGCCGCCATCGCCTCGAAGTGCGAGTGCGTCCGGTCCCCGGAGCCGACGGCCTGGACGACGGCCATCCGGCCGTCGTGGTACAGGGGGTGCAGCGGCGCGAGCACGGGGTGCAGGCCGAAAAAGCCGTCCAGGTCCAGCGCGCGACTCGCCGCCGAGGCGCCCCGGTCCTTCGGCGACGCCAGCCCGATGTTCGGGCGCCGGCGGTGG
>CADCTO010000556.1 GCA_902805585.1 uncultured Armatimonadota bacterium
CGTTAATGACTACAGACACCAAAAAGCATGAACGACCGCCGTCGGCGCAAGATCAGCCTGTGGCGGCGCCACTCCCGCGCGGCGACAGCCCGGAATCGCTGGGGGTCTCCTCCTCCGGCCTGCTCGCCCTTCTGGAAGCTGCGGGAGCAAAGAACCTGGAACTCCACAGCTTCCTGCTGCTGCGCCACGGCAAGGTAGCGGCCGAAGGGTGGTGGCGTCCGTACGGGCCGGAGCACCCGCACATGCTGTTCTCGCTCAGCAAGAGCTTCACGGCCACCGCCGCCGGACTTGCGATCGGGGAGGGCCTTCTTTCCCTTGACGACCCGGTGCTGTCCTTTTTCCCGGAGGACGCCCCGGTGGAGGCGGGAGGAAACCTGGGCGCGATGCGGGTGCGGCACCTGCTGACGATGACGACCGGCCACGCCGAAGATACCCTCGGCTCCGCGTTCGGGCGCGCGGACGGCAACTGGGCACGAGCATTCCTGGAGCAGCCGGTGGAGCACGCGCCCGGGACCCACTTCGTGTACAACAGCGGCGCGACCTATATGGTCTCGGCCATTCTGCAGAAGGTGACGGGGAAGACCCTTCTCGACTATTTACAGCCCCGGCTTTTCGGGCCATTGGGCATCGGAGACGCTTCCTGGGAGAGCTGCCCCCGAGGTGTCAACGTCGGGGGCTGGGGTCTGAGCATCCGGACCGAGGACATCGCCCGGTTCGGCCAGTTGTACCTGCAAAACGGCGTCTGGGAGGGGGAGCGCCTGCTGCCGGAAGTCTGGGTGGAGGAGGCGACCACCGCCCGGGTGCCGAACGGCGACCCGGCCACGGGCGGCGACTGGAGCCAGGGATACGGCTACCAGTTCTGGCGAAGCCGATACGGGGCCTACCGGGGCGACGGCGCGTTCGGCCAGTTCTGCGTCGTCCTGCCGGAACAGGATGCGGTGCTGGCGATCACCGCGGGAACCAGCGACATGCAGGGCGTGCTCAACTCGGTCTGGGAGCACCTGCTACCGGCTTTCGCGCCGGGGACCCTGCCCGAGGATGCGTCGGCCCGGGATGCGCTGCGCCGCGCACTGACGGGCCTGCGGCTGGGCGCACCCGAAGGCAACGCCTCCTCCCCATTGACAGCCCGGGTGTCCGGCGGGGCCTATGAGATCGAACGAAACGAGGAGGACGCTCCGGAGATCGAGGCCGTCGCGTTCGAGTTCCCCGTTGAAGGCGGTTCCGCGGTCCGGGTCCGGGACCGGAACGGAGAGCACCGGATCGTCTGTGGCAG
>CADCTO010000557.1 GCA_902805585.1 uncultured Armatimonadota bacterium
GGGAGGCGCTCCCTGTCACCGGGTCTTCGTTCAGTCCCACGATCGGCGCGAAGCAGCGTCCCCAGGTGCTCACCTCGCCAACCGGCGTGCTCTCCGGAACGAACACATAGACGCCAAGCGTGTCTAGCTCCCGCGACAGTCGGACGATCCCCTCCAGGTCGGCGGGAGCCGCGTCCACCGTCGCGCGGGACGTGACCGGCGCGAATAGCCACGGCGAGCCCGTCGAGACCCGCTGCACCGGCAGGCCCGTCCCGGCGATCGCGTCCGGTGTGCAGCCGAGCGCCGCGGCAACTTCCGCCGCCTGCCCGTCCGACAAGGGCGTCCCGAATTCGGGCCGGTTCTGGAACAGCGTCACGTCCACGCCGCCGGCGCGCGTCTCCAGACGTGCCGTCAGCAGGCCGACGCCCGTGCGCAAACGGAGTTCCCGCCCCGCGCCGGAGCAGCGGCCAGCATGAACGAGCGCCGTACCCGCCGCGACGGTCGCGTGGCCGCAAAGCGGTATCTCCATCGTTCCGGTGAAGTAGCGCACGCCGAAGTCGGCCCCCGCCTCGCCGCGCAGCACGAACGCCGACTCCAGCGACACCTCCGCGGCAAGCTTCCGCATCTCTTCCGCTGTCAGCGCGTCGGCGTCGAGGAAGACGCCCGCCGGGTTGCCGGAGAAGGGCCTGTCGGCGAAGGCGTCCAGAACGTAGAACGGGATGCGGCGCGGCATGGGGACCGGACCTTCTGGACGGGGAGCAGCACTCCCACCCTTCGGCTCAGGACGAGGCGCGCTTGCGGGCGCCGCGCAGGATCCAGCGCTCGGCCGTGCGGCTGACGAGCTTGGTGCCGATGAACTCGCGCGTGGTCAGCGGGTTGACGAGGATCGTGGTCAGGCCCAGGCGGTTCCCGGCGAGGACGTCGGTGAAAAGCTGGTCGCCGACCATGGCCGTCTCGGTGGGGCCGGCGTTGAGAAGGTTCAGCGCAATGCGCAGGCCCCGCCGGCGCGGTTTGCTGGCGTTTCCGGGGACGTGCAGGATGCCCATCTGTTCCGCCAGGCGCTCCAGACGCGACGGGTGCCGCGTGTTCGAGGCGATGCAGACGGCGACGCCCGCGTCCTTGAGCGCGAGCAGCCAGGCCGTGATCTCCTCCGCGATGTCGGTCCCCCGCCAGGGCACCAGCGTGTTGTCCAGGTCGGTGACGACCGCGCGGATGCCGCGGGCGCGCAGCATCTCGGGCGTGACGTCGGCCACGTGGTTGACCAGGATGTCGGGTGTGAGCAGGCCCATCGTCGTGTTTATCCTCGGCGTCCGCTTCGCGCCAGCGCGATGTTGTGGTTGTGCTCGGCGAGCGTGCGCCCGAACAGGTGCGACCCGTCCGGGCGGGCGACATAGTACAGGTACGGGTGACGCTCGGGCGACAGCGCCGCCTCAATGGACGCCTTCCCGGGATTACAGATGGGCCCCGGCGGGAGCCCGACGCGCCGGTACGTGTTGTACGGCGAATCGACCTCCAGATCCTTGAACAGCAGGCGCTCCTTGTGCTGGCCGCGCGCGTACTGCACGGTCGCGTCGATCTGCAGCGGCATCTTCCGTGCCAGGCGGTTGTAGATGACGCCAGCGATGCGCGCCCGGTCCTGCGGGACCTTCGCCTCCCGCTCGATCAGCGACGCGATGACGACGATCTCCGGAAGCGTGTACTTGCTGCGCCGGAGCTGCTCGTCTTTCCCGCGCGCCACCTGGCGGTCGAACTGGCCGAGCATCTGCTGCGCGATGTCCTGCTCGTCCGCCCCGACCGGGAACGTGTACGTGTCCGGGAACAGGTACCCTTCGAGCCGGGCGGGCGGGCGGAACGACGCGCGCAATGTGCTGCCGCGCTGCGTGGCGAGCGTCAAAAACTTCTCGTCATCGGCGGCCTTGCGGTCGTCGAGCCGGCGGGCGATCTGGCGGAGCGTGAACCCTTCCGGGAACGTCACCTTGGTGGTGGCGATGTCACCCTCCGCCAGCCGGCGAAGGATCTGCGCGGGGCTTTCCCCCGAGGACACGTCGTAGACGCCCGGCTTGATCGTGGTGCGCCGCGCCCGCAGCGCGAACCCGCGCGCCGAGCGGATGACACGCCTTCGCTCTAATTCCTCGCCGACCGACGCCGGCGTGGCGCCCTCGGCGACCGTCACGCGCGTCTTGTTCCGCCCGCCGACGGCCTGCCCCGTCCAGCGCCACCAGGTGTACGCCCCGTAGGCCGCACCGCCGGCGACGACCAGCAGAACGAGCACCGGAATCAGAAAGCGGTTCTTCTTCTTCAACCCGTTACCTTTTCATCGCGACGCGCCGCCTCTTTACGGGCGCGCAAAAACGACTCCAGCAGATGGACGGCCGCCATCTGGTCGATGACGCGGCGCCGCTTCGCCCGCGACACGTCCGCGGCGATCAACTCTTCCTCCGCCTCGGCGGTCGTTAAAAATTCGTCCCAAAGCGTGACAGGGAGGGGTGTATGTTTGGCGAGCGACCGGGCGAACGCGGCGGCGGCTTCGGCGGACGGCCCGCGCGTGCCGTCCGCGTTCAGCGGCAGCCCGACGACGATCCCCCCCGCCTCCTCGCGCTGCGCCAGCCGGGCGATCTCGTCGAGGTCGTGCCCCAGGCGGCGCGAACGGACGAGGGTGGTCAGCGGGTAGGCGCCCCACCCCAGATCGTCGCCGGCGGCGAGGCCGATGCGCCGGGTTCCGTAATCCACTGAGACGAATCGCATAACAGTCCATCGATCACCGCCGCCGTCGGCGGCGTGAGCAGGAGCAGGGCCGGTATGATGCCGGAGTCGTTGAACAGCGTCGCCGCCAGCGCCCCCCATGCCGCCGGCGCGAGCACCGTCCGCAGATCCGGCCGCGCGGTCAGGACCGCGGCGACCCGGCCGGCCAGCGGCCCGCGAAACAGAATCCACCCGATGAGGCCGAGGCCGGCCAGCGCGCCGGCCGCGCCGGGCGTCGCCGTCAGGCGCAGGCTCATCGCCACCTTGTTCCGGACGATCTCCCAGAGCGCGTCCGGACCCCGGGATTGTCCCGCGGCCACGGCCGCGCCCACGTGCGAGCGCGCTTCTTCCGGGCGCAAACGGTCCAGCAGCGCGAACGTGAGGGTGACCGCCACGCCCACGGCGAGTGCGATGGCGACGTGACGCGCCCGGAGGCGCCCCGCCCGCAGCGCGAGGAACGCCATCGCAAACGTCATGGTACCCGATAGCGCGCCCCCCGCGTCTGCTCCCCAGGCGGGCACGCCCGTCGCCACCACCACCGCGATCCAGAGGAGCAGGGCCGCCTTCCTCGTTCCCCGCCCCGCGTTGCCCGAACGGAAAGAGGGACGGGGGGTCAGGAAAAACCCCACCAGTGCCGCGCCGATGCTCAAACTGCTAAACTCGTTGCCGATCCCGTAGAACCGGATGCCGGGAAGGTAGTACCCGGATAAGAGGGCATGCGACACCAGAGGCGCGCCGAAGAGCGCGTCGACGGCGACGGCGGCGGCCGTGACGACGAGCAGCACGCCGAGCGGGGGGACGCCCAGACGCGGGCCGACCAGCGTCGCCAGGCACGCCAGAACCGCGCTGACGCCGATCACGCCGAAGCCGTAGAGCCAGGGGGAGCGCGGGGACCAGATGCCCATCGCAAGGAGGGCGACCAGCGCCGCCGCCGCCATGAGCAGCCCGAAGCGCGCCCGCTGCGCGACGGCGGCACGGCGGGTCGCCAGGGCGACGAGCGCCAGGAGCGCGACACCCATGGCGAACGTCCCGTACCCGACGAGGACCGGCACGGTGGCGTTCGCCGTCGCCACGACCTGCCGGTCCAGCGTCGCGGTCGCGCGCCAGGGGGCGGGGGAGGCGGACGTGCGCACGGCACGTCCTGCCATGGCGACCGGGGCGACGGGGGATAGGTTGTGCCAGGCCAAAACGGTGGGGGCGAGGTCCACGTTGGCGACCAGACCGGGGGTGCGGGTGGTGGGGGAGACGAGGCGGCTCCGTGGGGCGATATCAGGACCTGCGGCAACCACGAAACCGAGTCGCCCCGGCGGCGGGGCGGGTATGGCGACGATCACGCGGGCCCGTCCGGCGCGGACCAGGGGGAGGGCGGCACCCGCGAAGGCGTCGAGGGCCGCCGCGTCGCGCGCCGAGACGGCGAGAGATCGGAAGAGCACACG
>CADCTO010000558.1 GCA_902805585.1 uncultured Armatimonadota bacterium
GGCTAGCGAGGCGTCGCCGGTCGCCTCGATCAGCCCGTCCATCTCGCCGGCGCCGGCATCGCGCAGGGCCTGCGCGGTGTCGACGGCCCGCGTGTCGATGACGGCGTCCGCGCCCAGTTCCCGCGCCTTGCGCAGGCGCTCCTCGCGCCTCCCCAGGGCGATGACATAGGCCCCGGCCAGCTTGAGCCACAGCATGAACGCCAGCCCCGCCACCCCCGTGCCGGCGACCGCCACTCTCAGGCCCCGCGGGTTCGGCAGGTGGCGCAGGACGCTGGCCGTCTCGCTCAGGCTGATGGCCAGCGCCGCGTCGGGTGCGCCCAGATGCCCCGGCACGACCATCTGGCGCAGTGCGTTGTAGTCGCTGAGCAGTGAGGGGTCGCCGTCCTCGGCCATTGCCCCGGCGTCACGTACCACCCCGTATTCGGCCAGGCCTCCCATCGCTGCGTTGTAACGCTCTTCTTCCGGTACGCCGGAAGGGGGCCGGTATATGGGACGCGTCACGCGGTCCCCGACCCGGAAGCGGCGCACTTTCGACCCGACCTCGACCACCCGGCCTACCGATTCGTGGCCCAGGACAAAGGGGAACGGCGGCGCCCAGCCCATGGTCCCGGCGATCAGCTTACGGTCCGTCGAGTTGCAGATACCGCAGGCCTCGACGCGCACCAGCGCGTCGTAGGCGCCGATCTGCGGCGCGGGCACGTCGCGCACCTCCAGGCGGTCCGCCTCGGGAACGATCAGCGCCTTCATCGCAGCACGCTCCAGTCGAAGACCACGCCGAGCACGTCCGGATCGCCCGCCAGCATGCGCGCGTAGAGGCGCGGCGCGGCGGTGACGGGCGTCAGATCCGTCACCAGCGGGCGGAAGCGCAGCTCCTCGCGGCGCATCAGGCCGAGCACGGTCGCCGTCTCGTCGGCGTCGAAGCCGCACGTGATGGCGACCGTGGGCCGCTTCAGGTGCGTGGCATGGAAGTCAAACGAGATCGGATCCGGGTACCAGCCCTGGAGCAGCAGGTGCCCCAGGGGGCGCAGCAGGTCGATACAGGGGGCGAACTGGTCGGCCCGCCCCGTCGTTTCGATCACCACATCCGCGCCCGCGGGCTTGAGCGAGCGCACCGCCGAGCCGAGATCCTGCTCCCGGACGTTCACGATATGATCGGCGCCGACGTCGCCGCTGAGCCGCAGGCGCGTCTCGCTGATGTCGCTGGCGATCACGGTCGCGCCCCGCGACCGGGCCAGCTGCGCGCTGCCCTGCCCGATCAGGCCCTGGCCGGTCACGACCACCAGGTCGCCGGGGCGGATGCCGAGCATCTTGATCCCCCGCAGGCTGACGGCGGGCAGCGCCGCCAACGCTGCCGCGACGGGGTCGCAGCCGTCGGGTACGTGGATCGGTGCGCGTTCCCCGGCGGCGGGCGTCAGGGCGTAGCTGACGTGCGCGCCCATCCACGTCGGCGGGTACGTCTCCGGCAGGCGGCTGGAGGCGAACAGAACGCGCTGCCCGGCCTGATAGCCCGAGGCATCGCAGCCGATCCCCTCCACGACGCCGACGGACTGGTAGCCGGGCACGGTGGGGAAGGTCAACTCGCGTCGCTGCCCGGTCAGGGCCCAGATCTCCGTGCCCTGGCTGACGCCGGAGTACTCCGTCCGTACCAGGATCTCGTCCGGACGCGGGGCGGGAAGTTCATACGATTCCAGCCTGGCCTCCCGCGGGGAGGGGAACACGATCGCCGTTGCTGTGCTCATGGTCTTCTCTTTCTCTTTCCTGCCGGGTCGTTCCTGTTCCCCTCCCGACCGTCTTTGGGGTGGAGCGTGTAGATGAGCGGGACGGTACCCTGCGCTCCGGTCAATGCGACTTCCAGGTCGGCGGCGGGACCGGGGATCAGCCAGCGCACCCGGTCCTCTTTCGTCTGGTCGCCGGAGATACTGCTGCTCTCCGCAGGAGCACCGAACCGCTTCTCCAGGGCCGCCGCCGCTTCGCGCAGGACAGGCGGGCGTCGGAACGTCGCCGTTATTTTGCGGATGCGCCGCCCGGCGAAAACCTTCTCGCGGGGCGCCCCCAAAAATGGGTCAGGGTCGCGGCGTAACGTCAGCGCCGCGGAAGTGGCTTCTTGTAAAAACTCATGGCTCTAGGCCCGCCGAGTGGCGGGCCTTTTTCTGGCGGATAACGGCTTTAGCGCGACATATTATGGCCGTCCCGGAAACCCTCGTTTTCCGGGACGGTCGGGGCGGCACGGCTGGACGTTTTCCGGCGTGAAGACGGGACAGAGAGACCGTCACGAACGAAGTGCGCACGCGAAAACGGGGCGCGGCAAAAGACATGCCGCGCCCCGCTCTTAATCTCTCTCTTTGTTCAGTTGTCCGCTATTCTGTTGTCGGCCCGGTTGTCCGTATTCGGTTGTGGAGGGCACGCCGCGCCTGCACAGGTGCGCACGCTCTCACCTCGGTTATACCATCGGCGGCGGCCGCCCTAACCGGGTCTTCCTCGTTGCCGCCAAAAAAGACTGGTTTGCGGTAGGGTATTCTGGTCGCGCCGTCGGCGGCCGTGGCGATGTCGCTTCCCCTGCCGGGCCGGGCTCGCCGTTGCTGCCGGGCAACCGGGCCGGCGACTACATCCTGCCGCCGCCCATTTTGTCGCCACCCATCTTCGGACGGCCCATCTTGGCGCCGCCCGTCTTGGCCATCTTGTAGCCCATCTTCTTGGCGCCCGACATGCTCATCCTGGTCATCTTGTGGCCCATCGGGTCCATCATCTTCATCTTCTTGGCGTCCGCCGCCGAGTAGTACGTCTTGCACATCTTGCACGCGTACACCGACTGCGCCATCATCTTGCCGCCCATGGCCGGTTTCTGACCGCCCATCTTAGGCTGGGCGAAGGCGGGGACGGCGGCGGAGGCCGCGGCGAGGGTGACGGCGGCGGCGATGGCCGCGAAGGTCGAGCGAGTATTCATCTGTTTCCTCTACTTCTCCCTGCCGACATCGGCAGGGTGTCGTCGGTGCGGGCCGATTCCCGCGTAGTCTTACTTCTTCGCCGCCGCGAACGTGAGGGCGGCGGAGTTCATGCAGTAGCGCAGCCCGGTGGGTTTGGGGCCGTCGTCGAAGACGTGCCCGAGGTGCGCGTCGCAGCGGGCGCACAGCACCTCGGTGCGGGTCGAGCCGAAGCTGCGGTCCGTCTTCTCCGCCACCCGGTCGCCCGCCAGCGGCTGGTAGAAACTGGGCCAGCCCGTGCCGGAATCGAACTTCGCGTGCGAGGTGAAGAGGGGCAGCGCGCAGCCCACACACTGGTAAAGCCCTTTGCCGTGGAAGTCGTGGTAGGCGTTGCGGAACGGCAGCTCGGTGCCCGCCTTGCGAGTCACGGCGAACTGCTCGGGCGTCAGCCGCTTGCGCCACGTCGCTTCGGTCCGCACGATCTTGTCCTTCCGCGCGGGGGCGGCGGCCGTGGCGGCGGCGGACGGCCGCTGCTCCGCCCCGCGCTTGTCCTGCGCCAGCGCCGCCGCGACGACGGAGACGAGGATGGTGGCGGCGATGGCCGCCGTGAAAAGTCGAACGTTCATGGGAGTTCCTTTGTTACAGGCCCGCGTACCAGTCGTAGCCCCGCTCGGCCCAGTAGTCGGCGGGCCGGGCGGCCGAGTAGGCGATGCCCGTGATGAGCTTGATGCTCTTGATGCCGTATTTGACCGGGATGATTAACCGCAGGGGCGCGCCGTGCGCGGCCGTCAGCGGCGCGTCGTTCATCTCGTAGGCCAGCAACGTCTGCGGGTGCAGGGCGCTCTCGATGTCCAGCCCGACGTAGTAGCGCTCGTCCGGGTAGTCTTCCGGTTCTGAAACGAGGGAGACGTATTTGGTGCCCGGCGGCGGCGGGTACTTTTCGGCGAAGTCGGCGAACCGGGCGCCGGTCCAGTTCGTGACCGCGCTCCACCCCTCGATGCACTTGAGCTCGGTCGTCTCGCTCACGCGGGGCAGCGCCTTGATGTCGGCGAGCGCGAGTGTGAGCGGCGGCTGGTCGGGTGCTCCGGTCGCGCCGCCGTGGAGCCGCAGCCGCCACGCGTCCAGGTCTATCTCGGGCGTCTCGCCGTGGTAGTTGTTGCGCGGCTCGATCGCCTCGGAGCGGGCGAACGTCGGCGCTCGGTGGTTCGTCGAGAAGAACAGGCCGCGGGCGA
>CADCTO010000559.1 GCA_902805585.1 uncultured Armatimonadota bacterium
CCGCGTGGGCGTGTTCCGGTCGCCGGGCAGGCCGATCGGGCCCTGGTGGTCGAACTCGATCAGCACCACCGGACTGTGGACCCGGTAGTAGAAGACGCTGTTCGCGTCCGTGCCGCCGATCCACGCGAAGTACGTCTCGTCCAGGTGCCGCCGGACCTCGTCCAGCCTCACAGCGGCGTGCCCGTCGCGCAGGTTCCTGACGTGCTCGGAGACGAGGTCCATCAGCCGGTCCCGCTGCGCCGGCGTCATCTGCGCGGCGCGGACGCCGGCGTAGTCCAGGACGAGGTTGTCCTGGAACGCCTCCGCGAGATTGTTGGCGCGACCCTTGGGAGTGGCGAGGGTCGCCTGCCGGCGCTGCCGCGCGTCGAGCGCGTTGATCAGGGCCAGTCCCTTGCTCTCCTCGCCCCGCAGCACCGTCGTGCCCGCGTGCACGCCGGCGGTGGCCGACCGGGGCTCCGAGCCCATGAAGGTCGGCGTCATGATCACCTGATCGCCGAGCACGAAGTAGTTGATGATCAGGTGGTGGCCGTCGAGTTGCCAGCCCCACGGCTCGCTCGCGGAGGGCTCGCCCATCATGGTGAAGTAGTAGAGCCCCTCCCCGTACTCCGCGGGCTTGCCGCTCAGCTCGGCCATCGTGGTGTTCAGGCGCATGATGTCGCGCGTCTGTCGCAGCCCCTTGGCGCTGAGCGACGCTTGGAGCAGCCCGACCGCCGCCCGACGCTGCGCCGCCGTCATCTCGCCGAAGCTCACGCCCTGGCGCACGTAGAAGTGCGTGTTCATCCACTTCCGCCATTCGACGTCGTCGACCCGGAACGTCGCCTTCGCGCGCTGCCCGGGAGACAGCGACGCCAGGAACGCGGCGGCCGCCTCCCGGACGGGCGCCGTGGACACGCCGGTCGAGCGGATCGCGAACAGATCGGGGATGACGCGTCCGTCCCGGGTCGCCCCCCGGAACGGCTCGGCCAACCCGCGCGCCTCGGCCTCTACCGTGCGGCGGCGAAAGCTCTCGGCCTGCTCCGCCGGCAACGTTTGAGATTGCGCCGCGAGGCTCTCGATCGAACCCGACAACAGTAGCAGCCCGAGCACGGGGCGCAGGCAGGGCGTCTTGTTGCTCCAAACATTCCGCATGATCCTCTCCTGTGATGCCGCAAACGTCACAGTGGCACATTCGCCACGCTCGACCGTCCACACCCGCCGAGGGCACCGCCGTACGACCGCACGGCAGGCGGGAGCTCGAGGCAGTGCCACGGTCGATCACTCCCGCT
>CADCTO010000560.1 GCA_902805585.1 uncultured Armatimonadota bacterium
GCGGGGGGGAGGGGTCGAGGGCATCAGACGCACCACGCGCCCGTCTACCACGAGTCGTCCTTCGGCCAGCCACTGCAGGGCCGTGACGTAGGCGTCGTGCTCTTCCGGAAGGATGCGGGCGGCGAGCGTTTCCGGCGTATCGCCCTCGTGGATCGGCACGCAGCGCTGTGCGATGATCGGGCCAGTGTCGTACTCCTCGTCCACGAAATGCACCGTGCAGCCGGAGACTTTCGCGCCGTAGGCGAGGACGGCGCGGTGGACGTGCTCGCCGTACATGCCCTTGCCGCCGAACGAGGGCAGGAGCGCGGGGTGGGTGTTCAGGATGCGGTGACGGTAGGCGGCGACGACCTCCGATGGCAGGCGGCGCAAATACCCGGCGAGCGCGATGGTGTCTGCGCCGGCCGCGCGCAGCGCGCGGAGCAGGGCTTCCGCATAGCCGGCCTCGCCGGTCGCCGCCTTCGCGTCGATGACGGTCGTGGAGAGGCCGGCGGCGGCGGCGCGCTCCACGGCCGGGGCATCGGGCCGGCTGCCGACGACGAGCACGATCCGCGCCGCAAGCCGACCCTGACATGCGGCTTCGTGCAGCGCCATGAGGTTCGAGCCGCGTCCGCGCGTGCCGACAAAGACGGCCAGGGAAAGGGGGGGCGGGTCAGCAGACATCGCGCTCAAGGTTCGCCGCGGCGGGAAGTTTTTCCTGTTAGCTCCCTCCCCCGGCCCCTCCCCCGAGGCGGGGGAGGGGGCTAACCGTCGGTCGTGATCGCTGCCTCGATGGCCGGGGCGAACGCCCGCATGAAGTCCTCCTGGGCGGCGACGGCGTCCTCGTCGGTGGTCGCGCGGGGGGACTGCAACCGGATGAAGGTCCAGCCGTTCTTGTTCGGGATCAGGCGCTCAAAGGCCATCCAGACCTGCTGCTGGAGGAAGTCTTCCTCGGTCTTCGTCCCCGACGCGAAGAAGTACGACAGGTTCGTGTGGCCGCTCTCCTGGTTGTGCGCCTTCAGGTGAACGGCGGGGACGTCGCGCCCGCCGTAGAAAAGGCTGGTGCGCCCCTTCCGCGTAACGGTATAGCCGGCGGCCGGGAAGCACAGCTCCGGGCGGTGGGCGAACTCGCGCCGCCCGTAGCGGCGGTAGACGACCAGCAGTTCCACGCGCTGGCCGCCAGGGCCGATGTACCAGCGGTCGATGAACGAGTCGGCCTTGATCTGCGCCATGACGGTGGGGTCAAGGGTGACGTCCCGCTCCAGCTTCCAGTCGCTGGCCTGCGTCGGGATCGTGGTGACGTCGGCGCGCGCGGAAACGGCCTCGGGCCGGCGCGCGAAGGCGACGCTCGCCCCGAACGCCACGAGCATCATCACGATGACGGGGAGCGCGCTCGGTCGACGGTAAGCCATTCGAGGAACCTTCCAAAGGAGAACAGGATGAGCAGGGCGATCGGGTACAGGATGAACGACGAGTAGGTGTGGAACAGGCCGAGGGCGATGTCCTTGCTCCAATAGGCGCCGATCAGGACGATGCCGACGATGCGGGTCAGATTGGACAGGAGCGCGATCGGCAACGCGCACCAGAACAGCAGCCATTTCCACCCGATGCGCAGCCGGGTGAAGTAGGCGAAGATCGCGTGCACCGCCTTGATGGCCATCAGCGAGTGGAGGCCGGAACACGGGTCCGCCACTTCGAGCTGCAGCCATTCGTTGCCGTGCGGCTGCCCGAACTGGAGGTTCATGCCCGCGCCGTAGACGTGGACGCCGAACCACCCGGCGACGATCTTGGACAGGTTCGTGGCGAGCAGACGGAGCGGGAACGAGACCAGTTCCGTAAACCCGCCGGGTATCGGGATCATGAAGACGAGATAGGCGATCGGGAACGCGAGTTCCCGCAGGAACGCCGGCCCCGCGAAGTACAGCACGGCGCCGGCGATGAAGACGGGGATCGAGACCGGCGACGGGCCGTTAAGGTCGACCGCCTTCTCGAACAGGTGCATCAGCAGGGCCAGCCCGATGACCCAGAGCCCCGCCCGGCTGCTCCCCGGCGAGAGCGCCTTCAGGGTTTCGCGCTTGGTCCAGACGACCCACAGCGCGACCGGGATGACGAGCCAGCCGTGCTGGAAGGCTTCGTCGCTCCGCCAGCGGCCCATCATGAAGGCGAAGGTTTCCCAGTAGATGGCGACGAACAGCGCCCCGACCAGGCCCAGCGGCAGGTACGGGTTCTGCGCGAACGCGACCGACGGCGCCCGGCGGCGCGTGAGGACGTTCATCGCCCCCCACCCCGGGCGGAGGTGGCGGCGGAGGCCACGTCCCGGAAAAGAAGGGAGTAGCCCCCGATGCCGCGTTCGACGACCGGCTGCGGCCGGTAGGCGCTCATCATCGCGCTGATCTCCTGCGGGTAGTACAGGCGCACTTTCCGGAACAGGCCCTGCTGCGTCGGCGGGTCCAGGTAGGCGACCGTCACCAGGAACGACGCGAAGCGGTCGTAGGTCGCCCGCCAGGCCGGCAGGTCGGACTGCGCCACCTCACCCTGCCCCAGGGCCGGCGTCAGCACGATCATCTGCACGGGCTGGCCGAGGCGCTCCTGGGTGACGCGAAACTCCGTGGAGTCGATAGGAAGCCAGAGGGCAGGCACCCCCACCCGATAGGCGATCTCCCAGGGCACGTCGCTCGCCAACACGCCGTTGCGCTTGGCCCGCAGGTCCCGGATCTGCGGCAGGTCGTTCAGCACTTTGAACACGTCATATTCACGCCGCGCGCTTCGCGGCTCCGCGCCCGAGGACAACAGGACCACGCCCGGGAGGCAGGCAAGGAACGTCCACGCCGCGACGCCCGCCCGCGCGTTGAACGCGGGGAGGTTCCGGGCGCGGATCAGGTTCAGGAAGAACGTGGTCGCGACGGCCGCCACGAAAGGCAGGTACATCAGCAGCAGCGGCAGGCCTTCCCGGTAGGGAAGGAAAAATGAAAGCCCCAGAAGGTGCAGGCCGATCAGGACGTACACAAGGACGCGCAGACGGTTCACCGACGGGCTGGTGAACCGCGTCAGCGACGCGACCAGGAACAGCGGCAGGAGCAGAACGCCCAGCCGGAACGGGATCTCCGTGTAGTACCCGAGGAGGTTGCCGCCCATCTTGCGGATGACCTCCCGGATCCCGCCGCCCGCGAAGTACTCGAGCATGGACAACGACATGCCGACCGAGCCGTACAGCGAATACCCGGGATACGTGGGCGTGTGCATCACCAGTTCCACAAGGCGGGCGTTGAAGAACGGGTTGCCGGCGACCTGCAGGTTGCGCAGCAGGAGCGGGGCGGCCACCAGGAACGCCCCGGCGGCGAAGGCGCCCAGCGCCCGCCGGTCCCGCCGGGTCACCTGATACACGTAGATCAAAAGGGGCGGCAGCAGGATCAGGCTGGAATAGATCGTGAGAAACAGGAGGCCGAACAGGGCGCCCGCCCCCGCGCTCTTGGCCACGCCCGCGCGCCGCCCGCTCTGGTCCACGTCCAGCCCGACCAGGGCGAACAGGAGCAGGGTGAAGAGCGTGGTCGCGAGGGTGATGGGGCGCGGGTCCAGCGCGAGGGAGAGCGCGTCCGCGCCGAGCGCGAACAGGGCGGCGGAAAGGAGGGCGCCTTCGTTCCCGAACAGGCGGCGGGCGAGCAGGAATGTGGCGCCGACGCTCGTCAAGAAGAAAGCGAAAGAAAGCAGGACGGCGACCTTGTCGCCCCGGCCGGGGCCGTCCCCTCCCACGAACTTCATGCCGATCCCGGCCAGAGACGGGTAGAGCGGCTGGTGCGCCGTGTCCGGCAGCGAGCCGTCGCCGTTGGCGCGCAGCCGCCGGAGCAGGAGCGGGCGCACCACGTTCGTGGAGAGTCCCTTGCCGTTGGCGACGCGCCGGGCGGACTGGACCGTGTCCATGCCGTCCGGCGACAGGACGCCCGGCGTGAAGTTGCGCGCGAAATGGAAGGCGCAGATGCCCGCCAGGAGGAGCGCTCCGAGGACGCCGACGACGGCGCGCTGAAGCGGGGTGACGGGGCGCGGCGGCCGTGCGGGTTTCGTGCTCAACGGGTCACCTCGGGGTCGGACGAGCCGGGACGCGCCCGGACCGCCGAGGTCAGAACGCGCCTTGCCGCAAAAGCACGCACTTGATGGTGCGCAGCAGGATCAGGAAATCGAACCAGAGGGACCGGTTGTCGATGTAATCCATGTCGAGCCGGACGCGCTCCGGGTACGAGACGTGCGTCCGGCCGCTCACCTGCCACAGCCCGGTCAGGCCCGGCTTGACCGCCAGCAGTTTGCGCGAGTGTTCGGCGTAGTGCATCAGTTCCGGCGGCGAGATCATGCGCGGCCCCACCAGACTCATCTGCCCGCGCAGGATGTTCACGAGCTGCGGCAGCTCGTCCAGGCTGGTCTTGCGCAGGAAACGGCCGAGACGCGTGACCCGCGGGTCTTCGCGCAGCTTGAAATCCTTCTCGAACTCGCGCATCAGGTGCGGGTTGCGCTTCAGATAAGCGTCCGCGTCCACGATCATGGTCCGGAATTTGTAGGCGTCGAAGCTCTTCGGCTCGCCCGCCTCGTAGTCCTGCTGCGCCAGAACGCGCCGCCGGTGGGTGATGGGGCCGGGGGAATCGAGCCGGACCAGGAGAGCGACGACCGCGAACACCGGCATGAAGACGATGAGCCCGAAGAGCGATCCCAGGATGTCCAGCAGGCGCTTCACCCCGAAGTAGACGATGCCGGGGTGCATCGAGGGCGGGGCGACAGGTAGAATAGCGGTGGCCTCGATGTCCGCGGTGCGCTGCTGTTCCTGGAGCATGTAGTCTCGACCCGCCCGGACTGTAGTATAGACTTGTTGTTCCATGATTTTTAGGGACAGTACAGGCTACAATTGTCGTGGCGTCTGTTGCCCAGCGGCGGCGTCGCGGCGGGTTCATTCTCCCCAAAGCGCGATGGAATGAAACTATTTTCTGCCGCTCAACCACGGCGCCCCGCCTCCCGCCGCGCCTCTTCGTAGAGCGCGACGAGCGCCCCGGCGGCGTGGGCCCACCGGTGGTGCTGCTCGACATAGCGCCGCGCCGCCGCGCCCGCTTCGCGCGCTTCGTCGGGCCGCGCCAGCAGGCCGGCACAGGCTTCGGCGAACGCGTCCGGGCCGTCCGCCACGCGCAGCGCGCCGTCCGCCTGCGCGCCGCCGAGGGACCGGCTGACCAGCGGCGAGCAGACCACGGGCCGCGCGACCGCCATCGCCTCCAGCGCCTTGTTCTGTATGCCCATGCCGACGCGCATCGGACACACCGCGGCGAGCGCCCGGCCCAGATAGGGCCGCAGGTCGTCCACGTAGCCGGTCACCGTCACGCCCGCCTCGCGGCTCGCCAGGGCCTGGAGGGACGGCGACGGGCCGCTGCCGACGATCGTCACCTTCACCCCGGGACGCCGGGCCCGCAGGCGCGGCAGCACGTCGTTCGCCAGGTATTTCGCCGCGTCCTCATTAGCGTGGTAGCTCATCTTGCCGGAAAAAACCAGCGTGTCCGGTTCCGGGGCGACCTCGCTCGGCCGGAAATACTCCAGATCCACGCCGTTCGGCAGCACATGCACCGGCAGCTGTTCGTCCAGCTTCCGCAGCTCGTCCGCGTCGTGCTGGGACGTGACCACGACGCGGCGGTACGGCCGGTAGACGCGCGGCTCGTAGCGCCGCAGCTTGACCCACTCCTCGAACGACAACAGCCGGGTCACGGCCGGTCCCGGCTGGCCCAGCATCTGCCGCCGCAGCGCGGTGATGCAGTCCACGGCATCGAAGACCGCCGGGAGCGGGCGCAGCGCGTTCGCGAAGTGGGCGGCCCGCAGGTGCTCGACGTGCGCCACGTCGAAATCGCCGTCGCGTACAAGCTGCTGCAAGAGCCGTGCCATCTCGCCCGAGCGGCAGTAGGCGGCCCAGAGCGGCGTCGGCGTCGGCAGGGACAGCAGGCACTGTGCGGCGCCCCGCCAGCGGGCGTGCGGCACGACGTGGACGGCCTCGCACGCGTCGCGCAGCTCCGCGAGCGCCTCGCCGCGCGGCAGCCCGTCGTCCAGCGCGACGAGGGTGACGGCGTGCCCCAGCCGCGCCAGGTGCCGCACGAACTGGTAGGGCCGGACGCGGATCGGCGACGGCACGTAGGGCAGCACGAACAGGATGCGCAGTTTCCCGCCCTGTCTCATCGGGCGCCGACCTCCGGCGAAACCGCGCCCCCGTACACCTCCAGCAGACGCTCCCCCACCCGGTCCCAGCTATACCGTTCCGCCATCAGCCGGCGCCCCCCCTCGCCGATGCGCGCGCCCAGGTCGGGGTCGCGGAGCAGCCGCACGCTCGCGCGGGCGAAGGCGTCCGCGCCATCGGCGAGCAGGATGTTCTGACCGTCGGTCACCTCGATGCCCTCGGCCCCGATCGTCGTCGAGACGACCGGCAGCCCCATCGCCATCGCGTTCAAGATCTTGACCCGCATGCCGCTTCCCGAGCGCAGCGGCACGATGAAGGCCGCGCAGTCCGCCGCCCAGTCGCGCACGTCGGGGACCGACCCGGTCACGGTCACGGCCGGGTCCGCCTCGGCCAGCGCGCGGACGGCCGGCGTCGGCTTCGCCCCCACGATGTTGAGTCTCACGCCGGGCACCTCCGCCTTAATCTTCGGCAGAATGTCCGCGCAAAAATACCGCATCGAGTCCACGTTCGGCGGCCAGTACATCGTGCCGATGGAAAGTAGAGTCCGCGATCCGAGATCCCGGCGCACAGAGCCGAAGTACTCGGTGTCGACGCCGATGGGTACGGCGGCGATCCGGTCTTCCAGATCGGGCGCCAGTTCGATAAGCCCGTCCCGGTCCTCCGGGGAGACCGTGAGCACAAGGTCCGAGCGCCGGCAGGCCGCGACCTCGTAATCGCGCAGGCTCGGCCACTCGCGGGCGGCGTACCAGCGCACGGCGGCGCCGGCGCCGCCGTGCGTTTCCGCCATGCGCCGCGGGATCCGGTGCTCGATGTTGTGGTGATCCAGGATCACGCGGGCGTGCGCTTCCCGAGGCACGAACTGCATCATCTGGAGATGGTCGACGTGGATGGCCGCGTAGCGCCGGGCCGCGAGCGCTTCGGCGACCGCCGCGCGCATCGCGGGTGTGTCGTCGCGGTCGACGATGAAGGAACGCCTGGTCAGGAGCGCCCGGGCGGCGGCACGGGCGTTACCGAGTTTGGTGCGCCCGAGCAGGACGGTGCGCACCTCGCGGCACAGTGGGCGCAGGGGTTCGACCTCCGCCGCCTCGTCGGGCCGGCGGATGTAGGCCAGCAGCGTGACGTCGTAGGCCGCACTCAGGATGCGCAGCGTGTGGTACGACTTGATCTGCCCGCCGCCCGTCAGCGGCCAGGGCAGCAGGTGGGCCAGGAACAGCAGCGGCGGCTTCGTCCCGCTCATCGGCGCGCGGCCTCGCAGACGATGCCCGTGACCGCCTGCACGTAGGTGTCCAGGTTGCGCCCGTCCTCGACCACGCGCCGCGCGGACGCGGCCAGCCGCGCCCGCTCCGCCTCGTCCCCCAGCAGTCCGGTGATGCCGGCGCGCAGCGCGGCCGGGTCGCCGGCGGGGACCACGCGCGCCGTCCGGCCGTCCTCCACGTAGTCGGCGATGCCCGGGGTGTGCGTCACGATGAGGGGTTTGCGCATCGCCTGTGCCTCCAGCACGGCGTTGACGCCCGCCGCGTAGTCGCACCCGGCCTCCAGCGGCACGACCACGAGCCTCGCCCCGGCGTAGAGCGCGCGCAGGTCCGGGTAGCTCAGGCCGCGGCGCAGCGTGACGTTCGACGGGATGTCACCGTCGTGCCCGTCGCCCTGGCGGGACCAGGGACTCGATGCCACGATCACGGTCGGGACGGAAAGCGGCCGAACGGCTTCCATCAGAGTCTCGTAGTCGCGCCGCTCGCGGCCGACGCTGAGGATGTACCCGCCGTCGGCGCCGCCATCGGGAGGGCTCCAGAAGCGGTGGTCCACTTTGTCGTACACGAAGCGTACCCGGTCGGGCGCAAGGCCGACCTCCTCACGCAGGTACGCTTCCTGGGTCCGGCACAGCACGATCACCCGGTCGAAGCGGCGCAGATACCCGGTCCGGCGCTGGAAGGCGCGCTTCCGCGCCGACGTGAGGTGGTGTGCGAGCAGCACGTGGGGGCGGCGCTTGCGGCCGAGCAGCGCGAGCGGCAGCCCGACCTTTTCGGAAAGCGACAGGTACACGTCGGCGTCCGAGCGCGCGGCGGCCCACGCCTGCCGCCAGTCGGACGCCGTCTTCTCCTCAAGCCGCGCCGCCAGGCCGCCGCCCGGCGGGGGGTACGACAGAAAGCCGCCGGGCGCGTTCGCGATCTCGATGAAATCCACCCGCGGCGCCGCGCCCGCCGGTGGCGGCGTGTTGCCCGCCGCGGCAGCGGCGGCGGTGGACGTAAGGATCAGTGGTCTGGACATGGTGACGACGTGGAAACCAGGCGGGGCCGCGGGCGGATCGGCACGGCGCACGGCTTTTTCGCGGCCCGAGGCACGGCAACTTTCATCCCCGCGCCACGCCCCGCCACACGGCCAATGTCTGCTCCGCCATCCGGCGGCAGGTGAACGTCGCGGCGTGCGCCCGCCCCCGGCGGCTCATCTCCTGCCGCCCGCGCGCATCCGCGAGCAGTTCCCGCAGTTTGTCCGCCAGATCCTCAGGGGACTCGTGGTCGAAGTAGCGCGCGGCGTCGCTCAGGACCTCGGGCATGGCCGGGGCCGATGAGCTGAGGACCGGGCAGCCGCAGGTCATCGCTTCCAGCGGCGGCAGGCCGAAGCCTTCCCGGTGCGACGGCCAGACGAAAACGGCCGCCGCCGCGTAGGCGTCGGCGAGCGCCCGGTCGTCCAGCCCGCACAGGAGACGGTAACGCGGGACGCCGTGTTCGCTGAGCGCACGCTCGGCGCGCGCCTTGACCGTCGGGCTCGTGCACACCACGTGGAGGCACGGCGGCTCCGCGAAAAGCTTCGCCCCGGCCGATAGCGCGCGGTACAGGAGGCCCAGATTCTTGCGCGGGTCCGACGAGGCCATGGCGAGGACGGTATCTTCCGAGCGGCGTACCGGCGCGGACGGCGCGGGCAGCGTGATGCCGTTGTGGACGACGTGAAAGGTGTCCGCCGGGCGCCCCAAGGCGTCGCCCAGTTCCTTTGCGGCCGCGGAGGAGACCGTGATGATCTCGCGGGCTGCCCGGGCCGACCGGCGCGTGAGCAGCGCCCAGTACCGGTAGATCGCCTGGGAGCGGAGCTTGCGGTCGACGCGGATGAACGGGTACGGTTTGATGCCGAGCGCGTCGTGGATGGTCACCGTCGTCGGCACGCCCGGCACCGGCGGGACGTAGTTCATCGTGCCGTGCACGACGTCCGGGCGATCCCGCCGCACCTGCCGGGCGAACAGCGAGAAATCCGTCCGCAGGCGCGACGGGTCGAGGATCCGGACGCCGAAGTTCGCCGCCGCCGGCACGGTCCCCTCGGGCACGGGCCGGTCCAGGTACAGGAGTATCTCGTCCCGCCCCCCGGTTTCCGCCAAACCCTGCACCAGTGACCGCACATAAGTGCGGAATCCCCCCGCCTGGGGGTGTGACAGCGGCCGAGCATCAAGAACTACGCGCACGCGACCTCCTGAGAAGTCGAGGGTTGGGCGTTGAGCGTCAAGCGAGAAGAAATGGCCTCCCCACTCTCAACGCCCAACCCTCAACCCCTCCTCAAATACAGCGCGCTGAGCGCGCGGGCCTGCCAGACGTCCCACGGGCGGCCGTGGCGGGTGTAGTAGCGGACCTTGCTGGCGGCGAGGCGCTCGCGGGTCTGGCGCGACACCTGCCGGCTGCTCTGCCCGCCCAGGTGGACGACGCGCGCGTCCGGCACCAGACGCACCTTCCAGCCGCCGCGGCGGAACCGCAGGCACCAGTCCGTCTCCTCGCAGTACATGAAGTAGCCTTCGTCCAGCAGGCCGACCGCTTCGACGGCCGCGCGCCGCGCCATCAGGCAGGCGCCGCTCACCCAGCCGACGTCGCAGGGCGGCACGGACTGCGCGGGCGGCAGCGGGCTTTCCCGCAGCACGGGCGGCGCCTCGGAGCGGTCGTGCCGCCCCAGGAACTCGCGCAGGGGTCCGACGAAGCGGGACCAGGAGCGCTGGATCGTGCCGTCGCCGTTGAGCAGGAGCGGGCCGACCACCCCGACGGAAGGGGACGCCTCCCCGGCCGCGAGCAGGGCGGCGAAGGCGCCTTCCTGCACCACGGTGTCGCTGTTGAGCAGGACCACCCAGCGCCCCTCGCTCTGCTTGATGGCCTGGTTGTTGGCGCGGGCGAAACCGGCGTTGTCCGCGTTCTGGATCAGGCGGACCCGGGGGAACTCCGCCGCGACCATCGCGCCGCTGCCGTCCGGCGAGGCGTTGTCGACGACCCAGACGTCGCCGCGCAGGCCCGGCGCCGCCCGCGCGAACTCCGCTTCGACCGAGGCGAGGCAGTCCCGCAGCAGGTCCTTCGTGTTCCAGGACACGATGACGACCGAAAGGTCGATGCCTCCGTCCGGCGCGTCGGGCATCCTCAGCCTTCCTGGCCCGCGCCGCCGCGCGCACCGGGTGCGGTGTTCCGGTAGGGGCCGCGGTTGTAGATGGGGGCGACGCGGACCGGTTCCACCGCCCGGGCGCGCTCCCGCGTCTCGCCCAGGGCGATCCCGTGCTCCCGCGCCATCGCGATCACGACGCCGATCATCAGGAAGGTGTAGACGGTCGACCCGAACGAGCCGACCCCGCCGTTGTGGTAGGCGGGGAACAGGTAGTCGCCCGCGAACGACGCCGCGGAGATGCCCACGAAGCCGCCGAGCGCGCCCAGCGTGTAGGATTTGGCGAAACCCTCCGGCAAGGCCTGGTAGTAGCGGTATAACATCCGCCCGATGACGAACAGGAGGTACAGCAGGAGGATCAGGCCGATCCAGCCGGTTTCGGACAGCGACTGCGCGTACGTGCCGTGCGCGGACGAGTAGGCCGTGGTGTTCCAGCGCTCCCTGTGTCCGTAGTAGACCTGGTAGGCGCGGTAGTTCCCCAGGCCGATGCCCAGCGGGAAGTGGGACGCGTACATGACGGCCCCCCGGAGCATCGTGAAGCGGTCCGCCGACACGCTCTCGAAGTTCTCGACGTATACCTTCTGGTAGACGACGGGCCAGTTCAACAGGACGAGAAAGGCGACGACCACGCAGCCCGTGTAGAAAAGCCGGCGCTGCCGGATGAACAGGATCAGCCCCAGCGAGGTGAAGGCCCCCAGCCAGCCCGAGATCCACGACGCGCCCTTGATGGCGTACACGACAAGGATGGCGAGCGCCAGCGCGCCGCCCAGGATGCGGAGCCACCGAGCGCCCTGCCCCGTGATGACCAGGCCCGCCAGCAGCGCCATGGCCACGATCTGGGGGAAGGCGAAATATGCCGTGGAGCGCAGGAACGGCAGCGCGCCGGTGAACGTCGCGATGCCCGGGACCAGGACGGCCAGGGCGGCCCAGCGCAGCTCGCGCCCGCGCAGGGTGTTGCCGATCATCACGATCCCCACCAGGCACAAGATGCGGACGCTCATCTCGAACACGTTTACCTGCCAGTACTGCGTGTACGACTCTTCCACCACGTTCGGGTCGCGCAGCAGCAGTCCGTTAACGGTGGACCAGGCGCAGAAGGCGAGGAAGACCACGATCGGGCGGTTGATCGGCGTCGGGTACAGCTTGAAATCCTGCCGCACGATCATGCGCGTCAGCCACACGAGCAGCAGTACGGCCAGGCCGAGCTGGCTGACCAGGAGCCGTTGCCCGCTCCCCCCGCCGCCCGTCGCGACCGACGGGGTGCCGACGGCGATCCAGCAGACGCCGATGAAGACGACGATCCCCAGCTCGAACTTCTTGTAGATCAGCGTCAAACCGGCGACGCCGACGGCGGCCACGAGGAGCCAGAGCGGCGCTTCTTCGCGGTTCGGACCGCCCGCCACCAGGAGGCCGAACACCCCCAGCGCGAGCCCCGACAGCAAAGCCAGCGCGATCACCGCCGCCCGCCGCGACAGGGCGTCCGTGTCCCCGCCGCCCCATTCCGGGGCGGCGAAGCCTGTCGGCGCGCCGCGCGAGGGCGTCTCGCCCAGGACGTCCTCGATCCGTTCTATCTGGTTGCTCATGCTGTGTTCCGTCTCTCCATCGCCACGCAGCGCTCCAGCAAGTCCGACAGGGTTGCCGAGATCGCCGACCAGTCATAACGCTCTTCAACCAGATGCCGCGCCCGACGCGCCAGCGTCCGCGCCCGTTCCGGTTCCTGCAAGAGTCGGGCCACGCCGTCCGCCAGATCCCGCGGCGTGTCGGCCAGCAGCAGATGCTCCCCGGAGCGGGCCGCCAGTCCCGCCGCGCCCACCGACGTCGAGACGACGGGGAGTTCGGCCGCGAACGCTTCCAATATCTTGAGCCGCGTGCCGCCCCCGGAGCGCAGGGGGACCACACAAAGAGCGGCCTCGTCCAGCGCCGGGCGCAGGTCCGGTAAAAACCCGGTCAGGCGGACGCGCGGGTCCGCCCGCAGATCGTCGATCGCCAGATTTTCGCTCCGCCCGGTCACCACGAGATGCGCGTCGGGCACCTGCGCGGCGACCAGCGGCAGCACGTCCGCGGCGAACCAGCGCACGGCTTCCAGGTTCGGGCCGTAGGTGAGCGCGCCGTTGTACAGCAGGCGCCCCGGCACGGTCCTGCCCGCTTCGCGCCGGTACGCCCGCACGTCCACGCCGTTGGGGATTACGGCGACGCCGGGGTCGCCGGTTCCCATCCCGGCCATGCGGCGCACCGCCGCGGCCTCCGCTTCCGAGACCGCCGTGGCCGCCAGGAAGCGCCGCAGGGCGCTCCGCCAGTAGCGGTGCGCCTTCCAGCGCGTGAGTGCGTGGCGCAGCCGCGCCCTGCCCCGCGACGCGGCGACGGCCTGATCCAGCCCCGACACCTCGACCTCGTCGAGCACGGCCGGCGGGGTCACCGCGGGCGGCAGGAACGGCGCCATCCCCTGCTGCAACACCAGGACCGCGTCGGTCGGCTTCCCGAGCTGCTCGTCGATGACCGACCGCAGCCGCGGGTTGTCGGTCTCCAGGATCGAACGCGGCGTCAGCGAAAGCAGGGCGCGCAGACCACCGCCGCCGCCGCCGCCGCCCGCCGTGCCGGCGGCGTACCACCGCCACGGCACGGGAACGACCTCCTCGCACAACTCGCGCAGCGTCTTGGGTACCTCGCCCCCGACCTGCGGGGCCACGTCCTCCTGCAGCCCGGCGACCAGGCGGATGCGGTGGCGCCCCGCGAGTTCGCGGATCAGGTGGAACGCGCGCAGCCGCGAGCCGTTGTCCGGCGGGTACGGAAACCAGGTTGACAGCACCAGCAGGTTCATCGCCACGTCGTACTTTCGGAACATGCCCGTGCGAAAGACAGGCTATATTGTACCCTGATTGTGGGCGTCCGGCTCGTAACGCACCGCTCCGGGCGGCTCACGCCCGGCCTCCGGCAGCGATACGCCCGTACAGGTCCCCCAGCGCCCCCGTGGTCGCGGGGCGGGACCAGCAGCGTTCGAAGCGCTCGCGGGCGGCGCACCCCATCGCTTTCCGTCGCCGCGCATCCGTGCCCAGCGTGAGCATCGCCTGCCGCAGCCCCTCCGCCGTCACCGGTTCGACCACGATGCCGCTCTCGCCCACGATCTCCGGCAGCGCGCCGAAGCCGGACACCACACAGGGCAGCCCGGCCGACATCGCCTCCGCCACCGAAATGCCGTAGCCTTCGGCCCGGGACGGCAGGAACAGCGCGTCCGCCTGCGGGTACTGTTCGGCGAAGAGCCGCTCGCGCGGCAGGTGCGCGATATGGGCCACGCCCGCGGCGTGGTCGTTCAGGTCCGAGTCGCGCCCGCCGACGACGGTCAGGCGGGCTCCCGGCAGATCGGGCCGGGCCGCGCGGAACGCTTCGAGGACCAGCGGGCCGTTCTTGCGCACGAAATCCGTGCCCACGAACAGGAAGTGCGGCGGCCCCGGATGTGGCTCGCCGGGGGCCGCCCTGCCCACGTCGCCCACGGGCGGCGGGATCACCGAGATGAGGCGCTCCGGCACGCCCCACGGCAGGTGCAGATCCTTGGCCCAGGCCGACCAGACCGTCAGGCCGCGCGCGTCGCGCAGGTTCAGCGTCGGGTCGTAGATGCGCGCCGCCCGCATCACGAGCCGCTTGCCCCGCGCGAAACGCCGGAGTCGCCCCCGGTCCCAGCCGTCGTAGTCGATCAGGTTCTCCAGCGCGGACGAGCTTTCCGAGAGCAGGACGGGCGCGCCGGAGCGGGCCATTCTGCCTCCGAGGTAGCCGGAGAAGCCGTGGAGGTGGATCAGGTCGAACGTCTCGTCGCTGACGCACGACTCCACCCAGAACGTCCCGCGCAGCGCCTTCTCCAGGCGCGGCAGCAGGCGGTGCACCCAGCGCGCCCGCCGCGCCTCCCCCCGGGCGATCAGGTCGTCGTAGTGGACGTACTCCACGCCGCACGGCGGGGCCGCGAGGAGCGCGTCGGTGTACGCGTCCTCGCCGCTGTAGCGGTTCGTGCGGGTGCGCGGGGCAAGCAACAGGACGCGCAGGTTACCGCCCCCCGCTCCCGGTGGCCACGCTCCGGTAGATCTCGAGCGTCCGGGCCGCGATCGGCTTCCAGGAGTAGGCGGTGTCGGCATGGCGACGCCCGGCCAGGCCGATCTGCTCGCGCCGCGCCGCGTCCGCCGCGAGCGCGTCCAGCGCGGCGGCCATCGCCCCGGGGTCGCGCGGCGGCACGAACACGGCGGTCTCGCCCGGCACGGCGGCCTCCCGCAGGCCGCCGGTGTCGGTGCACACCACCGCCCGCCCGAAACCGTAGGCCATCTGAAGCACGCCGCTCTGGGACGCCCGGTGGTACGGCAGCGCCACGATGTCGGATGCCGCGAAGTAGCGCGCGACGTCGGCCAGCGGGACGTACTCGGTGACGGGAAGCAGCTGCTTATCCACGCCAAGATCCCGCGCGAGCGCGGCGTACTCCGTCGCCTCCCACGACGGCCACGGGTACGGCTTGCCGACCACGAGGAGCCGCACGGCCCGCCGCTCGCGCATCGCGGCCACGGCCCGGATCAGCGTGTCCAGGCCTTTGTACTCGCGGATGAAGCCGAAGAACAGGACGGCGACCTCGTCCCCGTTCAGGCCCAGCGAGGCGCGCGCCTGGCCCCGCGGCCAGCGGGTGTTGTCGTCGGCGAGGAACGTGTAGCTGCCGTGCGGCAGGACGCTGACGCGGCTGTCGGGGATGCCGAAGAGGTCGGAGAGCTGCGCCTTGAGCGCTTCCGCGTGGACGATCAGGTGGTCGGCGGCGTGGTAAAGGGCGGTCCAGGCCGTGCGCAGCGGGCCGGGCGCGCGCATCTCCTCCGGCGTTACCTCGTGGGGCAGAACGTCGTGCGCCGTGTAGACGATGGCCGCGCCCGTGCGGCGGCGCAGCTCGTTCCAGAGCCGCGCCTCGTGGGGCCACGACAGCACCCACTGCGCGTGGATGACGTCCGGGCGGAACGCGCGCGCCGCGGCGGCAACGGCGTCGTTGTTCTTTCGCGGCCCGGTCCGGGCGAGGACGCGCCGGCGGATGCGCGCCCGCAGCGACGGGCCGAGCGGCAGGGGGTACGACCGCAGCACGTCGTAGCGCGCCGACCAGGGCGAGGGGAACGCGGCCAGTTCGTCCGCCTCCTCCGCACTGGCCACGAGCGCGGGCACGGCCCCGGCTCCGCGCAGCGCGTGGGCCAGACAGTGCGCGTACTGCCCGATGCCGCCGACGGTGGGGTTTACCAGCAGCGTCCGGCAGGCGTCCGCCGCGGGGGTCGCGAGGTCTCCGGGCGTCGCCGGGACGGAAGGGGCAGCGCTCACGCCCGGTGCCCTGCCGCGCGCGACGAGGTCGCGCCACGATCCGCGGCGGGCGCGGCGGCGTCCGCCCCGGCGCTCGTGTACACCGTCATCATCTTCCGGGCCGCGTTCTCCCAGCTCAGTCCCGCCGCGCGGAGCAGGCCCCGCCGCACGCACTCGGCCCGCAGATCCGGCTCGTCCATCAGCCGTGCCATCGCCGCGGCGATGTGGCCGGGCTCGTGCGGGTCCGCGAGAAGGGCGGCATCCCCGGCGACCTCGGGCAGGCTCGACACGTCGGAGGTGACGACGGGGCAGGCGCAGGCCATCGCCTCCAGGACCTGCAGGCCGAAGCCCTCGTAGAACGACGGGAACACCATGCCGGCGGCGCCGGAAAAGAGCGGCGGCAGGTGCTCGTCGGGCAGGTAGTCCAGAAACCGCACGTCCTGTCCCGTCAAGCCCAGGTCACCCATCTGGCGCAGCACGGCGGCCTGGAGGTCGGAGGCGGTGTTGGGCATGCCGGACAGGACCGCGAGCAGCGCCGGTTCCGGCCGGCGCTTCCGCAGGGCGGCGAACGCTTCCAGGGTGCCGGGGAGGTTTTTCCGCCACTCGCTCGCGCCGCCGGGGAAGACCCAGTACGGCAGCTCCAGAGCATAGCCGGCCGCCATCAGGGCCTGGGCTTCCTCGGGGGGCACCGGAGCGAACCGCGCGCTCACGCCGGAGTGAACGACGACGGCCCGCTCCGGCGGGGTCTCCGTCAGGCGCAGCAGGTCCTGCCGCGTCGCCTCGGACACGCAGACCACGACGTCGGATTCGGCGAACGACGCCACCTGCCGCCGATAAACCGCTTTCTCGCCTTCGGACGCCCGCGCCAGGTAGCGGTCCGGGAAGAGGGCGGGGATCAGGTCGTGGCACGTGCGGACGACCCGGCAGCGGAAGCGCCCCCCCGCGACGAAGTAGTCCTCGTGGAGGCTGGGCAGGTGCAGCACGTCGAGCCGCTCACGACGGGCCGCCCGGGACAGGATACCGTGGTCCACCACGCGCCGCACCCGGTAACGCGGCCCCCTGTTTTTGAGCCGCGCCATGACGCGCACGAGCGGGTGCTTCATCAGGCTGTCCGGGAGAAAGGCGACGCGGTGCCGGAAGCCGACCGGCAGGGAGAGCGCGGGCAGCGGCCTGCCGTCCAGCGCGAGCAGCACGTAATCGTTGTCGGCGTCCAGCCGGGCGAGCGCCTCGATCAACTCCAGGGTGTAGCGCCCGATGCCTCGCACGCCCGAATGGGTCTGGAGGCAGCGCACGTCGATGCCGATGTTCATCGGGCGGCCGCCTCGTACGCGCGCAGCGTGAGGGCCGCGGTCCGCGCCCAGCTGAACTGCGCGGCGCGTTCGGTGGAGAGGGCGCGCCGCCGCGCGTTCTCCGCCCGGTCGGTCAACAGGCAGTGCAGCGCCCCCGCAATGGCTTCCACGTCCTGCGGCGGCACCTGGATGCCGGCGTCCCCCACCACCTCGGGAAGGCTCGTCGTGTTCGAGGCCACGACGGGCGCCCCGCACACCATCGCCTCCAGGGGGGGCATCCCGAAACCTTCGTATTCGGAGACGTAGGCGAACGCGTCGGAGCCCGTCATCAGCGCGTTCATCGAGTCGTTGGTGACGTAGCCCGTCATGACGACCCGATCGGCGATGCCACTGTCCTGGGCCACCCGGCGCAGTTCTTCGTCGTAGCGCCCCCAGCTTCCGCCGGCCAGCACGAGCCGGTGCTCCGGGAGGCGGCTCTGGGCGACGACGCGGGCGAACGCGGCGATCAGACGGGGCAGGTTCTTGCGCGGCTCCAGCGTGCCCGCGTAGAGCACGTACGGGGTGTCGGCAAGGCCGAGCGCCGCCCGTTCCCGGCGCAGCGCCGCGGGGTCCTCCACCCGGCGCGTCGTCGCGCGGGGGCCGGTGTGGGTCACGTCCACCCGGTCGGCGGGTATCCCCAGGTGCTCGACCACGTCGCGTTTGGTGGATTCCGAAACGACGATGACGCGCGCGCAGCAGTCCCGGGCGTACGCGAAATAACGCTCGCCCGCCGCGGCCGCCTGCGCTCCGTGCGCGTCGGGGAACAGGCGCGTCGTGATGTCGTGGATGGTGACGACGCTGCGCCGCGCCTGGAAATCCATGAACTGCGGACGGAAGGGGTCGGGCGTGTGCAGCACGTCGAAGCGCCGGCTGCGGGCCTGCGCCCGGCGGTCGGAGAGGCGGTGCTTCATCGGGTTCAACAGGCGCCCGTCGATCTTGTTCGCCAGCGAGCGCAAGCCCGCGTTCTGCGCGAACAGCGGTCCGTCGGCGAGCGGCGTGTAGCGGAGGGCCGCCTCCAGGCGCGCGTGCGGCAGCGCGCGCCAGGCGAACAGCCCGTCGCGGATGCCGCGCTCGAGAAAGGCCGGCGCGAGCCACGAAGCGAACGCGGTGATCTCGTGTTCTGTGCCGCTCCCATACAGCGCCCCGAGCAGGCTGTCCGTGTAGTGCTGGATGCCCGTCAGGTGCGGCTGGAACTGCCCGTCGATGTTGACTGCGATACGCATCAGATCAGGAGACCGCCGCCTCGTAGGAACGCAGCACCCGTTGCGCCGTGCGCGCCCACGTGAACTGTTCGGCGCGCGCCCGGCTCAGCGTCCGCCGTCGCGCGTTCTCGGCCTCGTCGGTGAGCAAGGAACGGATCGCCTCCGCGATCGCCTCTATGTCGTGCGGCGGCACCTGGATCCCGGCGTCCCCCACGACCTCCGGCAGGCTGCTGGTATTGGAAGCGACCACGGGCGCGCCGCACACCATGGCCTCGAGCGGCGGCATCCCGAAGCCCTCGTACTCCGAGACATAGGCGAACACCCGGCAGGCCGACATCAGCGCGTTCATCGCGTCGACCGAGACGAACCCGGTGATGACGACACGTTCTTCGATATGCAGTTCGGCGGCGAGCTTTCGCATCTCCTCATCGTACCGGTTCCAGTTCCCGCCGGCCAGCACCAGCTTGTGTTCGCCCAGATCGGGCACTTCCGCCAGCATGCCGAACGCTCGCACGAGCCGTTCGACGTTCTTGCGCGGCTCCAGGGTGCCGGCATACAGCACGAACGGCGTGTCCTCCAGCCCCAGCGCCGCCAGTTCCCGGCGCAGCAGGCCGGTGTCCTCCACCCGCCGCGTCGTCGAGCGCGCGGCGTTGGGCGCGACGTCGATGCGGTCGCCCGGGATACCCAGGTGCTCCACGATGTCCCGTTTGGACGATTCGGACACCGTCAGGACGCGCGAAGCGCAGTCGCGGGCGAAGGCGAAATAGCGCTCCCAGACCGGGAGGTGCTCCTTCCTGAAGGCCCACGGGCACGTCCGCGTCGCCACGTCGTGGATGGTGACAACGTTATGTTTGGCCTGCCACCCGAGGAACTGCAGGTCGGCGGGCTCCGGCAGGTGCAGCACGTCGAAGCGCCGGCTGGCCGCCCGCGCCCGCGACGGCCCCGTGCGCGTGCGGAGCGGGCTCAAAACGCGCCCGTCCACCTTGCGCGCCAGCGAACGCAGCCGCGCGTCGCCCGCCACGCGCGGGTGGTCGGCCAGCGACCGGTCGCTGCCGGCCGTCTCGATGCACGCACGGGGGTGGTGGCGCCAGGCGAACAGCCCCTGTTCGACGGCCCGCTCCAGCGCGGGTTGCCAGTACAGGCCGGGCGCGAACGCGGTGATCTCGTGCTCTGTGCCGCTCCCATACAGCGCCCCGAGCAGGCTGTCCGTGTAGTACTGGATGCCGCTCGGCACGCCGTTAAACTGGCCGTCGATGTGGACCGCGATGTGCATGAACGATGCCCCTACCCCGCCACTTCGCGATACACGCGCACGTGCTCCGCCGCGGTCCGCTCCCACGAAAAGGTCCCGGCGCGGGCCGCGCCCTTCTCCCGAAGCGAGGCGGCAAGGTTCGCGACCGTCAGCACGCGCCGCATCCCGTCGGCGATGGACTCCGGCTCGTACGGGTCCACCAGCAGGGCCGCGTCTCCGGCCACTTCCGGCAGGCTCGACACCTTCGATGTTACCACGGGCGGCCCCTGCGCCATCGCCTCCAGGACGGGCAGGCCGAACCCCTCGTACAGCGAAACGTAGGCGAAGCACGCCGCGCCCCGCATCAAGGCGGCCAGTTCCGCGTCGGTGACGAAGCCCGTCAGCACGACCTTGTCCGTCAAACCGTGCTCGGAGACGGCGGCCTCGACGGCGCCCGCCCCGCGCTGACGGGCTCCCGCCAGGACCAGACGCACGTCCCCCATGTCCGGTTCCCGCGCCAGCAGCGCGAACGCGGCGATCAGGCGGGGAAGGTTCTTGCGCGGCTCCAGCGAGCCGCCCGCCAGAACGTACCGCCGATCATCGAGCCCGAACTTTGCCCCTACCGCCCGGACCGTCTCGTCCGGCACCGCCTGGAGCAGGGCGTCCCGGGCCGCCAACGGGACCGCCCGGATGCGGTCCGGCGCGATGCCGAGGTGCTCGATGGCGTCGCAGCGCGTCGCCTCCGAGTCGGCGATCAGGAAGTCGGCCTCGTTTCGCGCGAAGGCGCACAGGTGCTCGAAATTCTCGACGATGTGCGGGTCGTGCGTTTCGGGGAACAGGCGCGGCGTTAGGTCGTGGATCGTCAGCACGTTCCGGCGCGCCCCGGGAACGCGGTGCGGCCGCCCCCCGTCGCCGGACCAGTGGAACACGTCCACCGGCGACGTCGGGCGGACGCGGGCGGCCAGCCGCCGGTTGATCGGTTCGAGAAGGCGCCCGTCCACCTTGCGGGTGACCCAGCCCAGTGGCGGGCGGGCGAGCCCGGGGAACCGGGGCGCGAGGCGCACGTCGTACAGGTCGCTCTCGATGCGCAGGCCGGACACGTCCCGCCAGGCGACGCCGTGCCGCTCCAGGCACGCCCGCAGATGGGCCACGGGGACGCGCGCCACGAGGAGCAGATGCTCCGGCCCCAGGCCGTGCGCCGGGTTCTCCAGAAACTGGCGTACGAGCGCGTCGATGTAGACGGGGATCCCCGTCATGTGCTCGGAGCGCAGCGGGTTCGCATCGATGCCGACGCGCACGTTCGTTGGTCCGGTCCTTTCCAGGCGCCCTACGCCGCCGCGACGGCGGCGGGCGCGGCGGCCTCGCGAGGCTCGCGCTCCTCCTCGGCCGGGTAGATGAACGGGCTGCCCCCGAGGATGCCGTCACAGATCACGTCCAGCCCCCGGTGCCGGCCCGGGAGCAGATCGTCCAGGCCGTCGATCTCCAGGTGGAACGGCTGACCGGGCGGGGCGACCATGAACGGCAGCGGGATCATGCGCCGGAAGAAGAAATGGTAGGCGTACTTGCGGGCGCGCTGCGTCATCTCGGGGCTCAGCCGCTCGGCGAGCGGGAGGCGGTCCAGCAGCCCGAAGTACTCGGGGACCGAGCTTGCGTCCATCGTCATGCCCTTGTTGCGGATCCACGCCTCGCCGCCGACGATCACGGGGATGCCCATGCTCGTCAGCTCCACGCCGGTCTTGGTCCCGTAGATGATCACGGCGTTGCACTGCGCCATGGCGGCGTAGGTGCTGACCTGGCTCTCGGGCGGGATGACCACGACGTTGGCCGGCAGCTGGGGGAACTCGCGCCGGATCTCGTCCATCAGCGGCTGGCGCGACGGGAGCGTGCCGCGGATCTCGGCGGGATGGACCCGGATGATGAGCTGCAGGTCGGGCCGCTTCTCGCCGAAGTAGCGGATCGTTTCGAGCACCCACTCGCGCATCGACGGGAAGGCGTTGGTGCGGTAGTGGAGCTGCGCGTCCCACATCACGTTCGTCAGCATCCCGACGCACGGTTTGGAGAAGTCGATGCCCAACTCGCGCGCGATCTGGGCGACGTTCTCCTCGGGCTTTTCGTGGAACCAGATCCAGTCGTTGGTCCCCTGCCAGCGGCTTTTGAGGTACTCCATGATGTCCGACTCCATCGCCGGCGTCCAGGGCAGGTTTTCCCAGTTCGCCACCGGCTCGGTCAGCATCGTGTGGTGGTAGGTCGTGTGGTGGCTGAAGACGAAGCTGTGCTTCCGGTAGGCCGGGTTCCAGTTGACGACCGGCACGTTCTGCTGGCGCGCCACCTCGCCGATGATCCCCTGCGGCACGTAGATGCCGTGGTGGAAACAGGCGCTGGCGAAGTCGTACGTCTTGAGCAGGCGGCGCGTCATGTGCGTGGTCAGGAGCGCCGCGTTGAAATAGCGCCGCAGGATCGCCTCCCCCTCCGGCTCCCCCACCAGGTTCCCGCGCGCGTAGAAGCGTAGCGCGCCCGCGAGCGCGTGCTCCCCGACGGCCAGATCGTCCAGCCGGTACGCGCCGATCTCCTCCGCGGGGATCGCGGCGGCCAGCTTCTCCGCCTCCTGGCGCTCCCGCCGGGTCACGAACTCGCTGTAGCGGTGGAACGGCAGGCCGGTGCTTTGCCACAGCTCCCGGCCCGGCTGATAGCAGGACAGGCACAGGCTGTTGGTCGGGCCGTACTTCGCGAACTCGGCGTTGTCCGGGTACAGGTCTGCGTTCGCCATCTGGCAGGCCGGCAGGAACTGGTCGCACAGGAGGGAATGGACCCGGGCGCCCCGCAGCGTCAGGGCGACGGCCAGCGTGCTTTCCACGATGTTCATGGCCGTGTGCCCGCCCAGCCCGGTCGCGACCAGGACCTGCGGGCCGTTCCGGGCCGCTTCGCGCGCCGCCTCCCAGCGGCCGCCGCTGTCGCCCAGGATGCGCGCCCAGTCGGGGTACAGCTCGCGCCGGGTGTCGGTGGACTGGACCCACCGCTTTTCCGGCATGCCCAGCACGCGCTTGACGACCCGCTTCACCTGTTTTTTCGTGATGATCGACATGTTCGATTGTCAGCTTCAGTTTCCGCCCCGGCCAGGGGCCGGCGGGGGTTACCCGCCGGCCTGTATCCGCTTCGCCAGCGACGCGCCGTCCAGGCCGTGGTGCTGGAGCACCTCGGGCGGCGTGCCGCTGGCCGGGTATCCCTCGACGGCGATCTTCCGGAAGCGGGCGCCGCCCAGCAGGCCGTTCTCGACCAGCGCGCCGAGCAGGAAGTCGCCGAGTCCGCCGACCGGGGCGTGGTCTTCCAGCACGTACAGCGTGTCGAAGCCCGCGACCGCGCCCTTCAGCCATCCGGCGTCGACGCGGTTGAGCCAGGGCGTGTTGACGACCTTCAGGCCGAACCCCTGCTCTTTGAGGATTTCGGACGCCTTCAGCGCCTCGTGGAGCATCACGGGGCCGTAGGCGAAGAGGAGCGCGTCGTTCCCTTCGGTGAGCGCGACGCCACGACCGGGCGTGAGCGCGTACTCCGCGGGCAGCTCGATCTTGCGCGGCGACGGCCCGATGATCAGGCGCAGCATGCCGTTGACGTCGTTCTCGTTCACCAGGTAGCGCAGCGCCTGCTTCGTCTCGGCCGCGTTGCACGGCTCGACGATCACCACGTTGGGCAGCGCGCCGAAGAGCGAGATGTCCCGGATGCTCTGGTGCGACGTGCCCGGGCCGGCGGGGATCAGGCCGGCGTAGTGGCAGGCGTAGATGATCTTGCTCAGCTCGGTCGCGTTGTTGTAGATCTGCTCGTTGGCGCGCGAGGCCAGGAAGGAGGCGAAGGAGTTGACCACGGGCAGCACGCCGTGGCGCGCCAGCCCGCCGGCCATCGACACCATGTCCTGCTCAGCGATGCCGTTCTCGATGAAGCGCTCCGGGTAGGTGTTCTCGAAGCCGCGCAGGCGGCAGTCGGCGGACAGGTCCGCGTCGAGGACGACCATGTCCGTGCGCTCCGCCCCGAGTTCCACCAGCGCCTCGCCGAAGGCGACGGCGACGTACTCGTCGCTTACCTTCGTGGTCTTCACGACCTCGCCGCCGGTGCTCAGCGGCTCCCCCAGCGCGTTGCCCTGGATATGCGCGCCGGTGCTGATCGGCTCACCCAGCGCGTTGCCGTGGTCCAGCTTGCCCTCCGGGGTCGGGCTCAGCAGCGCGAGGGTACCGAGGTTCAGCGCCTCCATCTGGCCGTTGATGCGCTCCGCGAGCTCTTCGTGCGCGGCCTGGAACGACTCGTCGTCCGGCGCGCCGGCGTGCCACTTATAGAAGCCCTTGTTGTCGGCGAGCGCGCGCGGGTGCTCCATGAACGAGACGCCGCGCCCCTTGATGGTGTCGGCGATCAGGATCTTGGGCCGGTCGGTGACGGCCTTGAACTCGCCGAAGACCCGCTCCAGCGCTTTCCAGTCGTGGCCGTCGCAGCGGGCGACGTGCCAGCCGAAGTCCTTGAACACGGCTTCCAGGTCGCCCAGGGCCATGATCTCCGAGACCTGCATGTCCGACTGGAGCTTGTTGTGGTCCACGATCACGGTCAGGTCGGTCACGCGCTGGTGGACGGCGGCGTGCAGCGCCTCGTAGTTCTGGCCCTCCTGCAGCTCGCCGTCGCCGGTCATCACGAACACGCGGCCGCCCCGGCCGAGGTAGCGCTTGGCCCAGACCATGCCGCGCCCCTTGGAGATGCCCATGCCCAGCGACCCGGAGTTGACCTCGATGCCCCGCACCTTGATGTTGGGGTGCCCGTCCAGGCCGTGGAGGCGCCGCAGCTTCAGGAGCTTCTCCTCGGGCACGATGCCGAACGAGTGCAGGACCGAGTACAGGCCCGGCACGTCGTGGCCCTTGGACGAGAAGTACACGTCGCGTTCGGGGCTGTCGATCCCCTTTTCGAGCGTGTTCAGCTCCTCGTGGTACAGCCAGACCACGATGTCCATCGCGCTGAAGCTGGAGCCCAGGTGCCCGGACCCGGCGCGCTTGACCGCCGACAGGGCGTTGAGCCGCGCCATGTCGGCGAGCAGGCTCAGGCGGGCGTACTTGTCCGTGACCGCCTCGCGGACGCGGGCATATTCTTCTTCGGGGATGAACGGTGTCGTGACCATGATTGCTCCTAAAGGGGATACGGCGCTTGCGGGACGGTGGGCAGCGCGGCCTCGCCGCTCGCCACCGCCTCCTCGGCAACCCGCCAGTCGATCGGCTGGTTGACGTCAAATCCTTCAAAGCCCTCGGTGAAGAAGGGCGTCAAAACGTTGCCGGCGATGGTGCGCCCGTCAAAGACGACGCGGCTCCAGGCGATCTCCAGGCTGGCGTTCTGGACGTACACCACGGGCAGCGACGGGTACTGGCTGCTGTGCCAGGGCTGCTCCTCCGGGCCGAGCGGCAGAAGGGGCGTCATCCGGCTGCCGCCGCGCACGACCCACATCTTGCCGGGGTGCTGCTTGCATTTTTCCACGGCCCGCAGCGAATCCACACCCTGCTGCGACAAGAACTGTGCCATCGCGCGGCGGATCGTGTCGGCCTGACGGAACGGGCTCGTCGGGCGCAGGATGCTGAAGGCGTCGTAGGCGCGGCCTTCGTCCCGCAGGCGCCGGAGGGTGTACTCCACCCACTCGATGTCGGGGGAGAACTCGCCCGCGATCTCCTCGGGCCGCGGGAACGGCACGTCCGCCCCGTAGTGCTTCGCGATGTCGGCGTAGCGCTCCGAGTCCGTGGACACGACCACGGCGTCGAAGACGCCGCTTTCCCGCGCCGCCGCGATGGTGTACGCGATGGCCGGGTGGCCCGCGAGCGGCCGGATGTTCTTTCCGGGCACGCGCTTGGAACCCGAGCGCGCCGGGATCAGCGCGACGACTTTCGGCAGATGCATGTCACTCATTCGTGTTTCTAACCGGCCTGCACGCCGGACTCCACCCTCAGGGGCCGCGCCCCCGCCGGGACGCGGCACGCCCGCAATTCCGCGACCAGCGAAAGCAGGCACATCCCCGACGCCGTCGCCACCGGCACCAGCAGCCTCCCCCAGGAGGTGAGTCCGCGCTCCTGGAGCGGCACCCACAGGGCGAACACATAAAGAATCGGCATCGCCAGGCAAAAAGCACAGATGCCCAGCGGGACCAGAAACCGGCGCCAGGAGAACCGCGCCTGCTGGAGCCGCACCAGCGCGACGACCGCCAGGACGAACGGCAGGGCCGGGTACGGCGCCCACTGGGTCCCGCGGACGCCGAGCCAGACGGCGGTCGTCTGTTTCAGTATAACAAAGTAGTCGCGCCAGTGCGACAGGAGCAGCGGGAGCGAGAACGGCGCGTAGTCCGCCAGCGCCACCTGGAGACGGTCCTTCTGCGCCCCCAGCAGGAGCGAAGGGAGCACGGCGAGAACGGCCATCCCGACCAGCACGGCGGTCGCTCCGGGCGCCTTCCGGAACGGCGCGAGGATCGGGGTCGCCGAAAGCAGCCACGGCAGGACCAGAAAAAGGCAGTACAGCTTCCCCTCGTTCTTGAGCAGGACCAGTCCCGTCATCAGGATCAGGGTCGCCCCCAGCGCCGCCAGGGATTGCGTGTACCGGTATGTTACCGCCGCGGCGAGGCACAGACCGAACAGGGGCCACAGGATGGACTCGCCGCCGTGGAGCGATCCGTGCGCCGACGGCACGAACACGAGCACGAACAGCGCCGCCAGCGCCCACAGGACCGGGGCGTCCGGGGCCAGCGCCCGGGCGACAAAAACCGCCGCGGCGATCAGGCACAGGTGCAGCAGCATCAGGAGCCCGCCGTACAGCAGCCAGGTCGCCCCCGTCTGCGGGCCCGGGAAAAAAAGACGGCCCGCGTCGGCGGCGGCCATCCAGGAGCAGAAGGCCATCAGGATCGCGATGCCGGGCGGATAGGAGGCGTGGTGGCTGCGCGGGCCGAAGTCGGCGACGATCCGGGCGAGCGGCCATCTGCCGTCGTCGTAGAGGTACATCGAGGAGCGCACGAACTTGACCGCGTCCCCTTCGGTGAGATGGTCGCGCAGGAAGAAAGGCGCCATGCACAGCGCCCACGCGACAGCCGACCCCGCCGCGAGCAGGAACGGCAGGGGCCGCGCGCGGAGGGCGGTCAGTGCGCGGTCGAGCCCGAAAGCGCGCAACGCTGCGGGCTCCGGTTCCCGGACCAGCATCCACGTGGCGGCCAGCGCGAGCGCGGCCCAGACCAGGTACGGCAGGACGCCGAAAAGGGCCGGCGAGATGGGGCCGAGCACGAGCACCGCCCAGATCCACGTGGTGAGGACGAGGGGCAGGCTCAGCAGGCACAGTACGAGGCGGAATCGCCCCGCGGCGTCGCGCGCGAGCAGCGCGAGGAGGGCGCCCGCCGCCAGCACCCCCCCGATGAGCGAAGCGATCCGGGGCGCGACGGAAAGGCCCAGGCCGGTCGCGCCCCCGCCTCCGGCGGGTGCCCGGAGCGCGTCGTCGAAGAACAGCACGTCGGTCCGCGTGCGCAGACCGGGCAGACGCGCCCGCATCTCCTCCAGGGTCGCCGCGTCTTCGCAGACCACCAGGGCGTGCGCCAGCAGGGCGTCCACCTGCGCCCGCACTTCGTCGGCGGGCTCCACCCGGATCTGCCGGGGCCCGACGATCTGGTGCTTCGTGAAGCGGCCGGCGCGGTCCACGGCGTACACGGACGCGTAGGTGGACGCCCGGTCGCTCACCGGCACCGGCCGGTCGTCCGTCAGGCTCTCCGCCTGGAGCAGGACGTACCGCTTACCGTCCGGGTAGAAATAGTGCGACTCGTAGAACGGCTCCAGACGGTCCTTGGCGTCCGAACCGGCCAGCACGAGCAGATCCAGGCCGCGCCGGGGCTGGCTGAAAACCGCCGCCGGCATCAGCCGCTTCCACGCGCCCGCCGGCTGGAGCCGCAGCGCCGCGTACGCCAGCAGACCCAGGACGAGCGGGACGACCAGAAACGCCGCGATGCAGGATGTCAGTTTTCGCGCCAAGTTACGCTTGCGCCGGGTCGATGCTGATGTACACGTCCTTCAGGTTGGCGTAGATGTCCAGCGCCTCCGTGCCCGGCTCCCGCGACCCGTTGCCCGACTGCTTGACCCCGCCGAAGGGCATGTGCGGCTCGCTCCCGAACGTCCCCGCGTTGACCACGGCGACGCCCGCCTGGACGCGCCGCGTGAATTCGAGGGCGCGGTGGAGGCTGCGCGTGTGGATACAGGCCGTCAGGCCGTACTCCGAATCGTTGGCCTGCGCGAGCGCGTCCGCGAAATCGCGCACCCGGTACAGCGAGGCGACCGGCCCGAACAGCTCCTTGGTGGTGATGTCGTCGTCCGGGCCGGCGTTCTCGACGATCGTCGGGGCCATGTAGAAGCCGCCCCGGTGCGCCTCATCCGTGAGCCGGCCGCCGCCGACCAGGACGCGGGCGCCGTTCCCCTTGGCGCGCTCGACCGTCCCGACCATGTTGTTCAGCTGCCGCTCGTTGATGACCGGGCCGAAATCGTCCTCATCGTTCGGGCCGACCTTGAGTCCCTTGGTGCGCTCGACGAACTTCTCGCGGAACGCGTCGTACACGGCGTCGAAGACCAGGAAACGGCTTCCCGCCGCGCAGCGCTGCCCGGCGTTGCTGAAGGCCGACAGCACAGCCCATTGCGCGGCGTTGTCGAGGTCGGCGTCGTCGCAGACCACGAACGGGTTCTTGCCGCCGAGCTCCAGCGAGACCCGCGCCAGGCGCTCCGCGCAGACGACGGCGATCTGCCGGCCGACGCCCGTCGAGCCGGTGAAGCTGACGACGGCGACGTCCCGGTCGGCGACGAGCGGCGCGCCCGCCTCCAGGCCATACCCCTGGACGATGTTGAGGACGCCCGCAGGCAAGCCCGCATCGCGGGCGATCTCGCCGAACAGGTACGCCGTCGCGGGCGTGTCTTCGGCCGCCTTCAGCACGGCCGCATTCCCGCAGACCAGCGCCGGGTACACCTTCCAGGCGACGTTGGCGATCGGCGTGTTCGCCGCGATGATCAGCCCGGCGACGCCCAGCGGCTCGCGCACCGTCATCGCCGACTTGTTCGGCGTCGCGCTCGTCGTCGTGCGCCCGTAGAGCCGCTGCCCCTCGCTCGCGTAGAAAATGCCCAGCGCGATGGCTCCGTCGGTCTCGGCCAGCGCGTTGGCGTACGACTTGCCGGTCTCGCGGGCGACCACGCGCGCCATCTCCTCGCGCCGCGCCTTCAGGCCCAAGGTGACGTCGTGGAGGATCATGCCGCGCTTGACGGGCGGGACGTCCGCCCAGCCCGGCTGCGCCCGCTTCGCCGCCTCGACCGCCTGCCGCACGTCCGCTACTCGGGACCGCGCCACGCGGCACAGTTCGGTGCCGTCGGCGGGCGCCAGCTTCGGCAGCGTCTCGCCGCCCAGCGCGGGGCACGCCTCGCCGTCGATCCAGTTCGGTATGTTGGTGGGGAATTCCATGAGTTTGTTTGTACCAGTTTTCGCCGTGCAGTGAACTACCGGCTTGAGAAGACACGAAGTCCGCCTCCGCGGACTGGTCAAGATTCAGGTTTTGTCAGATTTGG
>CADCTO010000561.1 GCA_902805585.1 uncultured Armatimonadota bacterium
GGTCGCCCTGTCACCGCTGAAGCCGCTGCCGGACGCCCGCGCGGTCGCCGGGGACGCGCGCGTCGCGGCTTTCCGCGCGCTCGGGCGCGGGACCGTGGTGGCGCTCGGCGCGGACGCGGCGGCGGCGGACTTTGCCGCCTGGCCGGGGGCGCCTCGCCTGTGGCGGGACGTGGCCCGCCGGGGGGTCACCGGGCGAAGCGTCGCCCGCGCCATGGACGGCACCGACAACCAGTGGATCGGCTCTTCGTTCGCCGGGTCGGTTTTGCGCGCCCCGGGCCTGCGCGCGCCGTCGTTCGGGGCGATCGGCCTGTTCCTGCTCCTTTACCTCGTCCTGCTCGTGCCCGTCAACTACGCCGTGCTGAAGCGGCTGGACCGGCGCGAGTGGACGTGGCTGACGGTGCCCCTCCTGGTCCTCGTCTTCTCCGTGGGCGCGTACGGCTTCGGCTACGCGATCAAAGGCGGCCAGACGCGGCTGAACACGGCGAGCATCGCGGAGATGGGGCCCGGCGACGGGCGCGCGTCCGTGACGGCCCACGCGGGCCTGTTCTCGCCGCGCCGGGACGCCTACGACGTGTCCCTCGACGACCGCAACGGCCTGCTCTATGCGCCGCAGATCATGGGACAGGGGCAGGACGCGACGCCGCTGACCGTCTCCCAGGACGACGGCGCCCGCGTGCGCGACGCCGAGGTCGCGATGTGGGCGATGCGCGTCTTCAGCGCACGCACGACCACACAGATGGGCAACGGCATCGAGGTGCGGCTGTCGCAGCGCGCGGTCGGGCCGGGCAACCGGATGATCGAGGGGACGGTGGGCAACCGCACGGGCCGACAGATCGACAACGTGTCCGTGTCCGCCGCGGGCGGGTCGCAGTCCCTGGGGAACCTGGGGCCGGGGGAGACACGTACGGTGCGCCTCCCGATCGCGGCGTTCAACCGGCGGGGCCAGGTCTTCCAGTTCCCCGGCGACTGGAACATGGGGTGGAACCAGCGAGCCCCCGACGCAGACCGGACGCGCAGGGCCATCCGCTCGCGCGTCGGGCAGGCGGTCTCCAGCGCTATCTCCAACCGCTGGCAGGGTGCGGCGGACACGGCGGGGCAGGTGCTGGTCTCCGGCTGGACCTACGAGCCCCTCGTGCCGCTGCGCGTGGACGGTCGCACCGTCACGACCGGGGACCACGTCAACCTGCTCCTCGTCCATGCGCCGGTTGAGGGCAGCCCGGGCCGGGCTCGGTAGCGGCCCCGCCCCCGGCCCCGAACCGCGGGCGGGGCCGCTACTTCGGGTGCGGGCGGCGTGCCTTGCGGCCTTTGGGCTCGTCCATCACTTCGCCCAGCACGAAAGCGCGCAGGACCTCGCGGGGGCTGAACCGGAGCGACGCGTCCTTTTCGGCTCCGGGGACGGCGGAGGCGGGAGATCCGTCGTCTTCTAAATCGAATTCCGGCGCGGGTAGTACGCCGGTGGCCGGCGCCGGTTCGACCGGGGTAAGCGCGGTGGAGCGCTGTAAGGTCTCACGCTGAAGCCTCCCCCCGATACGCCCCGGCGCCGGGACTCCCCGTCCTCGCGTCGCGGAGGGCAGGAGTTCGGAGGGGCGCGATTCGGGGACGAGCGAGACTTCGTTGAGCCGGCCCGTCTTGAGCTCGTAGACGAAGCCGCTGAGCGCCAGGGTGTCGGGCAGGTACGGGCAGGCGCGGACGCGGCGCATCTGCTCGCGCACGTTTTCCTCCAGGTCGGAAAAGGTTCCGAAGGTGCGGGGCGGGTTGACGGACGGCCCCATCCTCTGCCGGATGCGGGCGCGCAGTTCCTCGTCGCCGAAGGCCATCAGGCCGCACTCGGTGTGGCCGATGACGACGACGCGTTCGACGCCGAGTGCGTGGTGGGACAGGGCGAGGGAGCGCAGCACGTCGTCAGTGACCAGCCCGCCCGCGTTCCGCAGGAGGTGCGCGTCGCCCGTTCGCAGGTTCAGCGCCTTTTCGACCAGGACGCGGGTGTCCATGCAGGTGACGACCGCGAGCCGCTTGGCGGGCGGCAACGGCAGGTTGCCCGTAGCAACGGCGATTGGCTGAGTGTTCGCCGTTTGTTGCTGCGGGGCAGGCACGGGGGGAGCCGGGTACCGCGGCGCTAAGTCCGAAGGCGGCGGGACGGGCTGCTTCGCGGCCTCCGCTTGCCGCTGCGCCTCCTCCATCGCCTTCGCGATCTCCCGCCGCAATTCGTCAAGTAGTCCCACTTCGCCCTGCTCCTCCGGGGCCGCTATCCGCCGGTCCCGTTGGTCTCGGACGGGGCCATGCGCCCGATGCCGTTGCGCATCTCGGTGTCCGCCTGGACGTTGCGCAGGTTGGTGTAGTCCATCACGCCGAGATGGCCCGCGCGCAGCGCTTCGGCCATGGCCTGCGGGACCTGCGATTCCGCTTCGACCACCTTGGCGCGCATCTCCTGCGTGTACGCCTTCATCTCCTGCTCCCGGGCCACCGCCATCACGCGCCGCTCCTCGGCCTTGGCCTGCGCGATCCGTTTGTCGGCCTCGGCCTGGTCGGTCTGCAGGCGCGCCCCGATGTTCGCCCCGATATCGACGTCGGCGATGTCGATGGACAGGATCTCGAACGCCGTGCCCGCGTCCAGGCCCTTGGCCAGGACCGTGCGCGAGATGCGGTCCGGGTTTTCGAGCACGACCTTGTGCGACTCCGAGGAGCCGATGGTCGTGACGATGCCCTCGCCGACGCGCGCCAGCACGGTCTGCTCGCCCGCGCCGCCGACGAACCGGTCGATGTTGGCGCGCACGGTCACGCGGGCCAGCGCCTTCAGCTCGATCCCGTCCTTGGCGACCCCGGCGACGATCGGCGTCTCGATGACCTTGGGGATGACCGACATCTGCACGGCTTCGAGCGGGTTGCGCCCGGCCAGGTCGATGGCGGCCGCCTTCTCGAAGGTGAGCGGGATCTGCGCGCGGAACGCCGAGATCAGCGCGTCCTTGACGCGGTCCACGTTGCCGCCGGCCAGGTAGTGGGTCTCGAGCTGGTTGATGTTGATGTCCAGGCCCGCCTTGACGAGCGCGATCAGCGGCAGGACGACTTTGTCCTGCGGCACCTTGCGCAGCCGCATCCCGACCAGCGTCCACGGGTAGACGCCGGGCACGCCGGCCGCGAGCGCCGTGATCCACAGCCCGACGGGGAAAAGCTGGACGAAAAACGCCAGCCCGATCACCAGAATGACCGCCGTGATTATCAGTGTTGGTTCCATTGTTGTCTACCGATCCTCGCGCCTGCGCCGGGCGCCGCTCAGCAGCGACACGGCCAGCGCGACGATGAACAGGGCGACGAGACCGACGACCGCGAGGGCGGCCAGCGCGAACCATGTGTGGATCATCCGTCTCCCCCTTTACCTCTCCGCCGGCCGGCGTCAGGCCGCCTGCGAGTGCGACCCGCCCGTGCCGGACGCGCCGGAAGTCTCGACGTTGTCGACCACGACCCGGCTCCCCTCGACCTTGATCACGACGATGGGCGTGCCGGCGTCCAGGAACTCGCCTTCGGTCACCACGTCCAGGCGCACGCCGTCGATGTCGGCCAGCCCCGCCGGGCGCAGCACGGTCGCCGCCCTGCCCTCGCGGCCCAGGAAGTGCATCCGGCTTTCCGACGTCACGTACCCCAGCGACGCCCGCTGCTGCATCTGCTGCCCCAGCGTCTTCCAGACCGGCGATTTGGGCAGGTAGGCGAAGAAGCCGATGATGCTCACCACGGTCAGGATGGTCGAGACCGCGAGCGCGAACACCGCGTTCTCCGACCCGCCCAGTGCCCAGAACATCCCCAGGAAAAGGAGCAGCAGGCCCGCCACCGCGGCGATCCCGTGGCCGGGGAAGACGTGGGTCTCCAGAAGCAGGAAGGTCAGCCCGGCCAGGAACAGCACCACGCCGATCCAGCCCGCCGTCCCGACCGTGACGTGCGCGGCGAAGACCAGGCCGACGGCCAGCACGCCCAGCGTCCCGGTCAGCCCCCACGTGTGCAGGGTCAGCAGCTCGATGAACAGGAGCAGGCAGCCGACCGTGAGCAGCGCGATCGTCACCCAGGGGGAGGTGATGATCCCGGCCAGTTGTTCCCAGCCTCCCGTTGCGGCGGGGGCGGCGCCCGCGCCGCCCTGGGCGCGGGCGCCCGCGGCCCCCATCAGGACCGCCAGCAGCGTCAGCAGGAGCCGGGGCAGCCCGCACTCGCCCGTGGCGGGGCGGCGGAGGGCGGGGAGGACACCGCCGAGCGTGTTCATGCCCTTCCCTCCTCGTGGTCGGCGAAGGGGTCCGCCAGCAGGTACTTCTGCATGCGGGCCTGCGTGTTGACGGCGACCGCCTGCGTGAACAGGATCGCCCCGTAGGCCACGTTCCCCCAGAAACGTTCCCAGCGCAGGCCCAGGCGGGCGAGAACGCCCAGCTTCTCCTCCGCCTGAGCCTCCGCCAGCTTCGGCACGAACTCGGCCCATAGGTCGAGCACGGGCTCATGGCGCGGCACGCGCTCGCGGAAGACCGCCAGCATCCGCTCCATCTGCCGCGCTTCGTCCGCGCACTCGGTGCACTGTGCCAGGTGCTCCGTCAGGGCCTGCCGCTCGGGCGGATCGAGGCCGCCTTCCAGGTAGTTCGACAGAGCCTCCTGGACGTGTTTGCACTTCATTGTCCCACACCCCCTTCCAGAAGCTCCAGGTAGGGCGCGAAGCGTTTCTTGAACGCCTGCCGCGCCCGGTGAATCTTTGACTTTACGTTCACGATGCTCAGCTCCGTCACGTGCGAGATCTCGTCATACGATAGCTGCTCGAAATCGCGCAGCACGAGGAGCATCCGCTGCTCCGGCGGCATCGTCGCCAGAACGCCATCGACCACGCGCTGCAGTTCGCGCGTCTCGCACAGGGCCGCGACGTTCATGTCGTGGGCCACGGGCTCGTTGCCCGGGTGTTCCTCCTGCTGCTCGTCGAGCGACCCTTCGTCCAGGACCGCCTTGTGGCGCAGGTGGTTCAGGCAGGTGTGCCGCGCGATCGTGTACAGCCAGGTCGAGAACTTCGCGTCGCCGCGAAATCCCCGCAAGGCCCGCAGCGCCTTCAGGAACACCTCCTGCGTCAGGTCGTAGGCGTCCTCGCCCCGGACCATCCGCGTGACGACGTTGAAGATCGGCGTCTGGTACTTCTTAAAAAGCGTCTCGAACGCCTTCGGGTCGCCGGCCAGGTGCTGGCGTACCAGAAGCGCGTCCGGGTCCGTGCGCGGCACGCCCACCGGCACCCCGGTCCGGGGGGGCAGCAGGGGCGGCTTGCCCTCCTGAGGCTGTTTCCCCGCCCACGAAAGGGCGGGAGCTGCGTCTGTCGAACTCATCGGCTGCGTGCCCTCCGCCGGCACCGCCCGAAGACCGGACCGCGGGGTTCAGCCCCCGCTTCCGTCATCGGGCACCGTTCCCGCCCTCGTCACCCGGAGCCTGCGGCGGGTTCTGAACCGGCCCTTTATACTCGGGCCCCATCACGTCCCGCATGAACTGCTCGCGCTGCGCGGCCGGCAGACTCCGGAGACGCTGGACGAAATCCACGGCGACGCGGCGCTGCTGCCCGAAGAACTGCTGGCGCAAGGCCGGGTCCATGTTGATCAGCGTGTTGAACTGCTGTTCCCCGAACGCTTGTTGCTGCTCGGGAGTCAGCTTGATCCACTGCTGTAGCGCGTCGAACTGGGCGGCGCTCATCTTCTGGACCGGGTCCTCGGCGCTGAGCGGATTGGTCAGCACGTACACCGGTTTCAGGTCGAGGGCGGCGATCACCGGGGCCGCCTTCTCGGCGGAGACGCGCCGGCCCAGGAGGTTCACCTCGCCGGGCGCCAGCGGCGCGCCCGGGGGACCCGACAGAGCTTCCTGCACGGCGGCGAGCGCGGCCACCTGGCTCCCCTCGGGCATCGACCAGCCCTGCGACGGCGCGGCCAGGTACACCTTCTTCACCACGGTCCCTTTGGGCATCGCCGCCGCGATCCGCGCCAGTGTGTCTTCCAGCGAGCCCGCCGGCAGATCTACGGTGACCGGCACGGTTTCGACCGTCCTGTCTGCCAGCACCAGCACGTCGGTGGCTTCCTTCAGGTGCAGCGCGATCTTGCCGGCGGGCTGTGCTGCCAGGCGGCGCGCGGGCAAGCGCGGCGCCCGCGGCGCCGACGCCGTGGGGCCGGGCGCCGCCTGGCCGGAGACCGGCCCCGCCGCAGCAGCACCCGAAAGCGTTAAAGCCGCGATGCCGAGCAGCGCGGAGTGGTTACCCCTACGGTTCACGTTAAAGCTCCTTCCGGGAACGGGTCCCACCTATACCATACGACACGCCGTGCGAAATCCAGGTTGCGCGCGGCGGAAATATTTTCTGGTGACAGCGGCTCTGGCCCCCGCGGCGCAGATTCTGCGCCGTTTCTGTTGACGACTCGCGGGAACGTCTGGTACACTGGTTTTGGCGACCTAACCGGTCGCCATTTCCCGCTCTAATCGTTTACCTGCCATCGCGCAGGATCGGAGGTCTGCAGAAGCCGTGAAGAAGGAACCGCGTCCGCCGGTCTGCGCGCTGGGCCTGACTGAGTGCGGGCTGGACTGTCTGGGCCGGGGGCAGAAGGCGCGCGTCTGCCGCGTCGCCGGGCCGAACCGCCAGCGGTTGATGGAACTGGGGTTCACGCAGGGCACCGAGGTCGAGGTGGCGCGCCGCGCCGCGTTCGGCGGCCCGCTGGAAGTCCGCCTGCGCTCGTACCGGCTCAGCCTGAGGAAGGACGAGGCCGGCGCGATCCAGGTGGAGGCGGTGTCGTGACAGGCGGCGCTGCCGCCCCGGTGGCCCCCGACGCCCCGGACCGGAGCCGCCGGGGGCGGCGCACGCTGGCCCTCGTCGGCAACCCCAACTCGGGCAAGACCACCCTCTTCAACGCGCTGACCGGCCTGCGCCAGAAGGTCGGCAACTACCCGGGCGTCACCGTCGAGCGCAAGGAAGGCACCCTGTCGCTGGGCGACGGGGTTTCGTTCGGCCTGCTGGACCTGCCCGGGCTGTACTCGCTCACGCCCGCCTCCCCGGACGAAGTCATCGCGCGCGACGTGCTGCTGGGCTACCGGCGCGACACGCCGCGCCCGGACGCCATCGTCAACGTCGTGGACGCCTCCAATCTGGAGCGCAACCTGTTCCTCACGTCGCAGCTTCTGGACCTGGGCCTGCCCGTCCTCGTCGTCCTGACGATGGGCGATACGGCCGAACGTCGGGGAGTGCGGGTGGACGCCGCCTCGCTGGAGCGGACGCTGGGCGTGCCCGTGCGGGCGCTGGCCAACGGGCGCGGGTCGGGGATGGAGGCGTTCCGGGCCGCGCTCGCCGCCCTGCCGGACCTGCCGCCGCCGCCGTCGCGCCGCTGGCGCCTGCCCGAGATCGCGGAGCAGGAGGCCGAGGAGCTTTCCGGCCTGCTCCAGCGCCACCACGACCTCGCGCCCGCGCCCGCGTTCGCCGAGGCCGTCGCCCTGCTCGCCACCCCCGAGAACCGTTCCCAGGACCTGCAGCGCTGGGCCGCGCCGATCCGTGCGCACGTCGCGCGCGACCGCGAGGTCCTCCACGGCGCGGGGATCGACGTGCCCATGGCGGTCACCGAAGCCCGCTACGCCGACGTCGAGCGCATCGTCCGGGGCGCCGTCCAGCGCGCCGAAACGCCGCCGGTCACCGTATCGGACCGGCTCGACCGCGTGTTCCTCCACCGCTTCTGGGGCTACGCGATCTTCCTGGGCCTGATGTACGTGATCTTCCAGGCGATGTTCTCCTGGGCCTCGTACCCGGCCGACCTGATCTCGGCGGGCGTGGACTGGCTCGGCGGCACCGTCGCCCGGGCTCTGCCGGACGGCGACCTGGAGGACCTGATCGTCAACGGGGCCATCGCCGGCGTCGGCAACACCGTCGTCTTTCTGCCGCAGATCCTGCTCCTGTTCCTGTTCATCGCCCTGCTGGAGGACACCGGCTACCTGGCCCGCGCCGCCTTCCTGATGGACCGCCTGATGAGCCGCGTCGGGCTGCACGGCAAGTCGTTCATCCCGCTCCTGTCGTCGTACGCCTGCGCGATCCCCGGCATCATGGCGACGCGCACCATCGAGTCGCCGCGCGCCCGGCTGCTCACGATCCTGGTCGCGCCGCTCATGAGCTGCTCGGCACGCCTGCCGGTCTACGCCCTGATGATCGGCGCGTTCATCCCCGACGTACGGGTGCTCGGCGTCTTCACGCTCCCCGCGCTCACGCTGCTCTCGATGTACGTCCTCGGCACGGTCGCCGCCTTCGGCATGGCCGCGCTGTTCAACCGGACGCTGCTCAAGGGCGAGGCGCCGACGTTCCTGTTGGAGATGCCGCCGTACCGCCGGCCCTCGTTCCGCACCGTGCTGCTCCAGATGGGGGAGCGCGCGTGGCTGTTCCTGCGCCGGGCCGGGACGGTGATCCTGTCCATCACCATCGTGCTGTGGTTCCTCGCCTCGTACCCGAAGGCGCCGGGCGCCTCGTCCTCGGAGCAGGTGCGCCAGTCGTTCGCCGGGCGGCTGGGGCGGGCCATCGAGCCGGTCATCGCGCCGCTGGGCTTCGACTGGAAGATGGGCATCGGCCTGATCTCGTCGTTCGCCGCGCGCGAAGTGTTCGTGTCCGCCATGGGCACGATCTACAACGTGGACGAGGACAGCGCCGAGGACGAGGAGAAGCTGACGCTGTCGCTGGGCGAGAAGCTGCGCGCCGACGTCAACCCGCAAACGGGCCGTTCGACGTTCACGCCGCTGGTGGCCGTCGCCCTGATGGTCTTCTACGTGCTGGCGATGCAGTGCATGAGCACGGTCGCGGTCGTCAAGCGCGAGACGAACGGCTGGAAGTGGCCGCTGTTCCAGATCGCCTATATGACCGCGCTGGCCTGGGTGGTGACCTTCATCGTGTACCAGGGCGGGCGCGCCCTGGGGCTGGGCTGAGGAAGCGGGCGATGGACGTACAGCAGATCGTGGCGCTGGGGATCGTGGCGGTCGCGGCGGGCTCGCTCGTCCTGCGGCTGTGGCGCCAGACGCGCGGCAAGAGCGGCGGCGGGTCGTGCCCCGGCTGCGGCGAGTGCGGCCGCCCGCCGCTGCCCGCCGCGCGCCCGGCGCCCAAGGCGACGCCGCTGATCACGCTCGGCACCGGGACCCGACCGACGCGGACCCGGGCGCCTTCACGCGAAGAATAGCCTCGCGAAAGGAGAGAGGGCGCGGCAAGCAGCGCCCCTACCGCCAAACGGCTCCGTAGGGGCGCTGCTTGCCGCGCCCTCTCTTCTGGGTCTGCGGCGGCTTCCGGGCGCCTACCCCTTCCGCCGCGCGAAATCCTTCAAGAACTCGGCGAGCGCCTGCACGCCCTCCAGCGGGAACGCGTTGTAGATCGAGGCGCGGAAGCCGCCGACGTTCCGGTGCCCCTTCAGGCCGTCCATCTCGCGCTTCTTGGCCTCCGCCATGAACTCCTCGGTCAGACTCTCGTCGGCCAGGCGCCAGGTCACGTTCATCAGCGAGCGGTCGGCCTTGTCGGCGACGGTCGGCTGGTAGAAGTCGGGCGCGGCGTCCAGCGCGTTGTAGAGGATCGCGGCCTTGTCGCGGTTGCGCGCCTCCATCCCGGCGATGCCTCCCTCGCCCGTCACCCATTTCAGCACCAGGTTCAGCACGTAGATGGCGAAGACGGGCGGCGTGTTGAACAGCGACTCCTTCTCGGTCTGCACCTTGTACGAGAGCATCGGGGGCAGGTCGGCCTTGGCCGTTTCGAGGAAGTCGCGCCGGACCACGACCATCGTCACGCCCGCCGGGCCCGCGTTCTTCTGCGCGCCGGCGTAGAACAGGCCGAAGCGCGAGAAGTCGCGGCGGACGGCGAAGATGTCCGACGACATGTCCGCGGTCAGGGGTACGCCGCCGACATCCGGCAGCGCGTGCCACTGGGTCCCCTCGATCGTGTTGTTGGTGGTGATGTGGGCGTAGCGCGCCCCCGGGCCGGAGAAGGCGAGCTGCTTCGGAATGCGGTCGTAGTTCGTTTCCTTGGAAGTGCCGGCGACGTGCGCGGTGCCGTAGCGCTTGGCCTCCTTGAGTGCCTTTGCCGACCACTCGCCGGTGTCCACGTAGTCGGCGGTCTGGCCGGCTTCCAGGAAGTTCATCGGGAGCATGGTGAACTGGAGCGAGGCGCCGCCGCCCAGGAGGGCCACGGCGTAGGCGTCCGGCGACAGGCCCAGGACCTGGAGCAGGTTGGCCTGCGCTTCGGCGTGGATGGCGTCGTAGTGCTTGCCCCGGTGGCTGACTTCGAGGATCGACATGCCCGAGCCGCCGATCTCGAGCACGCCCCGGCTGGCCTCTTCCAGAACGGGGACCGGCAGGATCGCGGGGCCGGCGCTGAAGTTGAAGATGCGTCGCATGGTGCAGATGGTTCCTTATCAAAAGGGTGCGCCGGGCGCGGGCGTCGGCCGCCTTGGGGACGGGCGCGGGCGGGTGCCGGCGGGTTTTTACGGTACCACGGGCGGGGGGGCGGTGTCAAACACCTATCCCCCCTGCCCACTGCGTCGCTTCGCTCCTTGCGCCTGCCGAGCCCCTCCGGGGAGGGAAGGGGGAGCCGGTCACCACCTCCTGGCGATGCTCCGCGCGGGAAGTGGGGAAGATGATAGCCCCGGTGGGGTAGCCGGGAGACCCGGTGTCACTCGCCTTGCCTGGCCGCTGGCTCCCCCTTCCCTCCCGAAGGGCTTGTCAGGCGCAAGGAGCGAAGCGACGCAGTGGGCAGGGGGATAGGTCAACCACCGTAGCGCTTGCGGTTCCCGCGCTTGGCGGCCACCGGACCGATGCCGCCGTTGGATCGCCGGACCAGATCGCTCATCGTGACCAGTTCGTACCCGCGGGCGCGCAGAGCGCGCACGATCCCGGGCACCGCCTGCACCGTGACGTCGGGCGCGTTGTGCATCAGGATGATCGCCCCGGGCATGGCGTTCTTGAGGACGTACTGCGTGAGCGCCCGCGCCGAGCCGGTCTCCTCGATCTTCGTGGTCGCCGTGGTCCAGTAGGCCCCGATCATGCCCATGGCCTCCGCGGCATCGACGACGGTGCGGTTCACGTTGCCGCCCGGCGGCCGGTAGAAACGCGGGCGCCGTCCCGTCGCCTCGCGGATGAGGACGGAGGTGCGGCACAGCTCGCGCTCGACCGAGGCGGGTGTGAGCAGGGCGAGGTTCTGGTGCGAATAGGAATGGTTCTCGACGTCGTGCCCCTCGTTCCGCATGCGGCGGAGGAGTTCCGGGACCCGCTCGGCCCAGACGCCTACCACGAAGAACGTCGCCGGGGCGGCCTCCTTCTTCAAGGCCTCCAGCAGGGCGGGCGTCCGCGCCGGGTTCGGGCCGTCGTCGAACGTCAGGGCGATCAGCTTCCGTCCCGTGTTCGCCCGCCAGATGCCCTCCCGCGGGCCCAGTACCCGCAGGTTGTAGCGGCGCAGCGACAGGCGGGCGTTGTGGAAGTTGGGGTCGATGGCGACGACCGCCTCGATATGGCGCAGGGCCGCCTCCCCTTCACCCCGCGCGGCGGCGCGTTCGGCCAGGGCGTGGTGCGCCGCCTTGCGCGACGGCCGCGGCGTGAGCAGGGCCAGGAGCCGCGCGCGCCAGTCCGCCGCTTCCGGGTCCCGCCGCGCGACGCGTACCGGTGCGGCAGCGCCGGCGTTGGCCACCCGGACGGTGCGCGTCGTATCGCGCAGGATCTGGTTGCCGCTGCCGTACACGGTCACGCGCAGGGTGTAGAGCCCGCCCGGAACGCGCGTGGTGTTCCACTCCTGGGTGAACGGGGCGTAGTTGGTGGTGGCGGACATGACGCCCTGCACGTAGTAGCCGACGTAGACGACGCCGGGCGGAAGGTCCCCGGGCGTCAGCGTCACACGGCCGGACAACACCGGGCCGCCGCCGGGCGCGGGAAAACCGATGGACGAAAGGAGCGCGGGCGCGCCCGCCTCGGCCGGCGCGCCCGGCTCAAAAGGCAGGATCAGCGCGCGGTCCTCGGCAAGGCGTCCCATGCCGGGCCGCGATAGGAGCGCCCGCAGCAGGGCCTCGCCCCCGGCCCCGTCGCCGCCACGCAACGCCGCGAAGCCCGCCAACTCCAGCCGCAGCAGGTCCGGCTCGTCCGGCGTCACGTTCTGGGGCCGCGCGCCGGCGGCGTCACCCGACATCAGGCGCACGTACGCGGCCAGCGTCTGCGCGACGGGGACGCGGGCAGCGGGCAAAGCCTCGAAGGCGGCCGGGTCACGCCGCCCCTGCATCAGCGCGGCCAGAGCGAGGCCGAAGCGAGCCAGCGGCTCGGCGGGCGCGAGCGAGGACGCGCGCCCGAACTCCGCGGCGGCGCGGGCCGGGCTGCCGGTGTGGAGGTACAGCGTGCCCAGCGCGATCAGGCCCAGCGGTTCGTTGCGGTCCAGAAGGAGGGCATCCTTGAGCGGCCCGGCGGCCAGACCGTGCTTGCCCGCCTTCATCAGCGAGAGCGCCTCCATCAGCGACTCGCCGTAGCCGCGGTTTTTCGCTCTCGCTGGCGCAGGCGGCCACCCCGCGAGAACTCCCAGGAGTCCTGCGGCCGCGCCGACAACGCCGCGTCTAGTCCAACATGCCAAGATAGGTACTGCTCCAGTCCATTATACGCGACGCGCCCGGGCCCCACAAGCAAGCGGGGCCGCCGCGCACGTCGCGCGGCGGCCCCGTTTACCCTGCGGCCGGTCCTCAGGCCGCCTGCGCGGCCTGCTGTTTTTCGATCTGCTTCCACAGGCTCTGGACCCGGCGGTAGCAGGCGACACGCCCGTCGAACGACGGAGGCAGCGGCTCGCCCGCGGCTTTGATCTCGACGGTCCGCGGGCCGTCCACCTGGCGGTACAGCCCCGGGGCGGGGCAGTTGCCCGCCCGATACAGTCCGCCGGACGAAAGCACCAGGTCCATCTCCCCGTCGTCCTGGCGCAGATAGATCGTGTCGCTGAGAAATCCTGTCTGGTTCGGTGTGGCCATGCCGGCAATTTCCTTTCACGCGTACGCGGGGTCATTCCATTGTCGGCAGTGACAACACGGATCTTAAGGGGTTTTTGCGGTTTTCTCCTGCCCGACCACGATGAGGGGCGCGCTGCTCAGGGTGACGCCGCCTCCCGACCCGGTTATGGCGAACCACATCGGGGGAAGGTCCTTCAACGGACGCTCGCTGAGGAACCGGGCGCCGCCGTTCGCGCGGATCCGCAGGATCGCCTCGCTCTCCTGCGGCGGGATGTTCCTCAGGTTGCGCACCTCGATGCCCGGCGGGGCGGCGGGAACGGACAGCGACACGTCGCCCTTGAACCCTTCCCGGCGCTGGATCGTCACCTTGACGTCCGCCTCCTGGTTCGGGCTCAGCGTCAGCGTGCTGGTGTCGAGCGTGACCGTGAACGGCGGCGGTTCGGCCGCGACCGCGACGACGAACGACGAGCGGGCCATCAGGCGCGGCTGGTTGTTCATGTCGTAGATCTCCATCGGCTGCGCCCGGCGCACGATGCCGCCCCCTCCTTCCAGAGTCAGCGCGCCGTCCACGGCCGCCACGCGCAGGTCGCTCGCCGCGCCCGGGGCGGCCGACAGCAGGATGATCGCCTTGTCGTCGTCGGGCGGGATGACGGCCGGCGTGGCGGTGACCCCCGGCGGCAGGTTCGGGATCGTGAGCGTGATCGGGCCGCTCACCCGATGCCGCCGCGTCGCCCGCACCAGCAGCGCCCGCGTGCCGCCCGGCCCGATGCTGATGTTGTCCGGCGAGGCTTCAAGCGAAAAGTCCGGCTGGCCGTCGAGCGCCTCCAAACAGTAGACGAAGTTCGGGCCGTATTTGTTGTCGGCGTCGCTCACCTCGACCAGGTACTCGCCCGGGGCCGGGAACGCGTCGTTCAGCACGATGTCCCGGGCCCCGTCCGCCACGACGACACGCTTCTCGTTGTTCTTGGCGTCCAGGATGCGCAGCCGCGCCTGGAGCGGCGAGCGCAGCCGCCGGGCGTAGAGCTGGAGCCCGGTCCCCCCGTTCTTGACCAGGACGCGGAACACGTCGGCCTGGCGGGCCTGGGTGATCTTGCCCCGGAACAGCGCCGGCAGCGGCACCGCCGGGCCGACGAGTCCGAGCGGACCGCCCCCGTCGGGCAGGTCGCGCACGAGGAACGGCGCCTCCCCGGCCGGCGTCGGCACCATGGTGATGCCGTCCGCGCCCGTCGGGAGCTGCACGGCGACCGCCTGGCCGCCGCCGAGCGCCCCCATCATGGTCACCGACACGGACGCGCCGGGTCGCCCCCCGGGCGGGCTGAGCGCCGTGTCGTAGGGCAGCTCGCCCATCGCCAGCCGGTACACCGAAGCCGGCGAGCCGTTCCACAACAGGTCGCGCACCAGGAGGGTGTAGGTGCCGTCGGCGGGCGCGGTCCAGTCGATCACCGGGTCGAAGTCGAAGTAGCCGTGGCTCTTGGCCAGGACCTTGCCGCCCGCGTCGTACAGGTACAGGACCGGGTTGAAAAACGTCTGGCTCTGCTCGTTCAGGCGGAAGCCCTTGAGGTTGAAGGTGAGGTGCTGGCCCTTCTTGGCGTCGAAGGCGAAGTAGTCCCGGTCGGCGTCCTTGGCGATCGTGCCGTTGACCAGCACGGGCAGCGTCACCTTTTGCGGCTGCGCCGGCTCGGAGTTGGGCTCCTGGGCGGTGGCCTCCGGCAGCGTGCTGACCTCGAACGGCCAGGCGGTCGAGGCCCCCTTGTCCGTCATCAGCCGGATCTCGCGCTTGCCGGGGACCGCGTTGGGGGCGACCTGGATCTTGGCCGTCACCTGTCCCGCGCGCGCCGACGACTGGAGGTACACGACGATCTTGTCGCGCTCCTCCTTGTTGATCGGGGCGGAGCGCTGGTTGATCATGCGGTCCACGGTGGCCGCCCACTGCTCGGGGGTCAGGGTCCGGTTCGCGGGCGACCGGACTTCGTGACACTGCTGACACTTCTGCTGGAACAGCGGCTTGGACGACTCGTCCACCTGGACGTCGGCGAGGTTCAGTTCCGCCGTGACGCCTTCCGGCCCGATGACCACGATCCGCTTCGCGCCGGCCAGGTTGCCGCCGCGCACGGAGACTTCGACCGTCTCGCCGGCCTTCGCTCCCGCCGGGAACAGGGCGCTGATCGTGGGCGTCTGGGCGAGCGCGGGCAGGGCACAGAACCCGAGGAGGGATGCGACAGCGCTCCACGCCGAGGACCGGGAAAGGGTGGGACGTTTCTTCATTACACTACCTTTTTGTCACCCGGGGGGACGGGGCTTTGCGAGGCTTCGGGCGGGTGCCGGGGATTTGGTCGGCCGTGAACGGGTACAGGCGGTTCGCCGGGATCGTCTGCTTGTCCTGGCCGGGGTAGGACCACAGCAGGTGCGCCTCGCCGCCGCCGGCACCCTGGTAAAACTCGAACCGGATCGGGACGCGCTGCCCTGCCTTCAGGTCGAAGGTGGGGGCGCCGGCGTCCTCGGTCACTGCGCGGTCTACCCAGGCGTCCACGAGCTGCCGGCCGTTCACCCACAGGCGCGCGCCGTCGTCGGTGCGCGTGTAGAAGGTGTAGGTCCCGGACACCGGCGCCTCGACGTAACCCTCCCAGCGCACCGAGATGTTCTGCTGGGCGAGCCCGCCGCCCGGCCCGTTGGTGTTCAGGTCCAGGTCGATGCCGGTGTCCACGCGCGTCAGGGCGGGCGGCCCTTCCAGGGTCACGTTGGAGAAGTAGCGCCCCCGCAGGCCGGTGCCGCTGCCCGGCTTCAGGCCGTTCAGCACGACGGGCGGCGGTCCCGGCGGCTCCATCCCGGGGATGCCGCCGGGCAGCTGGAGCAGCAGTTTGCCGTCCTCCATGGCGTAGACGCGGGTCTTGCCGTCCGACGAAGCGGCGGCGACCAGCTTGGAGTCGGGCGATACGGCGACGCCGTAGATGTCGCCGGCCGCGTCCGCCATCTGCTTGTGCCGGCCGCCCCCTTCGTTCCACACGTTCAGCTTCTTGTCCGCGCCGCCTGAGACCAGCCGTTTTCCGTCCGGCGCGACGGCCACGGCGTACACGCCCCCGGGGTGCGCGTCGATGGTGCGGGAGAGGTACCCCTCGCGCTGGCCGTCGCCGGCCTTGCCGTCCGGGTCGGCGCGCACGCCGAACCAGCGCAGCTTCCCGTCGGCGGCGGCCGCGACGAACTGGCCGGCGCGCGGCAGGAACGCGAGCGACCAGACCGGCGAGGCGCACTGGTCGAAGTTGACGACCACCCGCCGCGTCTTCGCGTCCCACACCTTGACCGTGTTGTCCGCGGCGCCCGTGACGAAGATCTCGCCGCCGTCGGCGTCGCTGGTCTTCGTGGGCACCGCGACGGCCAGGCAGCGCCCGACGTGGTCGGAAAGCACGCCGAGCGGCTTGCCGCTCCCCAGGTCCGTCAGGCGCACCTTCTCGTCGTTGCCCGCCGACAGCACCGTGGTGCCCGAAAACGCCACCGCCTCCACCGTATCGTAGTGGCCGGTGACGATCCGGGCGGGCTTGCCGGTCGCAGCGTTGTAGACGACCACGCCCCCGCTCTTGGCCGGGACGCCGGTACCCGCCGCCAGATACCTGCCGTCCGGGGAGAACGTCAGGCTGCGCACGGCGTCGCTCACGACCGGCCATTGGGCGAGTTTCTCGCCCGTGTCGGCCGCGTACAGCACGACGCGCTTGTAGCCGCCCACGGCGATACGCTTCCCGTCCGGGGAAAAGGCGACCGACCACGCCGGGCCGGGGTGCACGGGTTTGGGGGCGGGTGCGGGCCGGGCGGCCTTCGCGGCGGGCGCCGCCGACGGCGCGCGTTTCTTGCGGGGCGCCGCCTGTGCGGCGCCCGCCGCGACGAGCGCCGTCGCCGCCGCAGTGGACAGGCACAGAAGCCGGGATACGGACGTCAGGTACTTCATAGGTCTCCAGCCGGCGCGGCCCGCGCCATCTGATCAGAGGCGGGCGGCCTGGTCTTCCAGCTCGACGACCGCGTCGCCGACGCGGATGACGCCGTCCG
>CADCTO010000562.1 GCA_902805585.1 uncultured Armatimonadota bacterium
GGCAGTCCGGTCGCGAGCGTGTACGTGCCCAGCTTGGCCCGTGTCACCGCCACGTTGGTGGCCGGCCCCGTGCCGACGTTGGCCACCCGGAAAGACACCAGGAGGTCCCCGGTGGCCGCGTCGCGGGTCACGCTCGGGGACGGCGCCTGCTGCAGCCGGAGGGTTGGCGTCGCGGGCGCCGTCACGTGGAACAGGAGCACGTTACTGTTGCCCCCGCCCGGAGCCGGGCTCGCGACGGTGACGCTGGCTGAGGCCACCGCAGCCAGGTCGGACGCCGGGATCGACGCACGGAGTTCCGTCGTCGAGATGTACGCGGTCGGCCGGTACGAGCCGTTCCAGCGCACGACCGACCCGCCGACGAAGCCGGTTCCGGTGACTGTCAGAGTGAAGCCCGCGCCGCCCGCCGTCGCGCTGCTCGGGCTCAGGCTCGACAGCGCCGGGACGGGGTTATCCGGGACCGGGTTCACCGTCAGCGTGGCCGTTTTGGAGACGCCGCCTGTCGTGGCCGTGATGGTCACCGTCTTGGCGACCGTGACGGAGGAGGTCGTGACCGAAAACGTTGCTGTGGCCGAGCCGGGCGCCACCGTAACGGATGCGGGAACGGCGGCGGTCTCAGAGTCCGACGAGGTCAGTGCCACCTTGACGCCCTGTCCCTGTCCCTCGTTGGTGATCGGCGCCGCCACGTCCAGCGTGACCGTGCCGGTCGGGTAGGGCTCCTGGCCGCCGATCGCGCTCGCGGCGCTGAGGAACAGATCGGCGGCCTTGGCGGCCGTGATGGTGACGACCTTGGAGATCGTCACGCCGTTGCAGGTGGCTTCGATCTTCAACCTCGTGTCGAGGTCCACCTGCGAGTGCACCGCGGGCGCCGCCTCAGAGTCGACCGCTCCTTCGGGGACGGATAACACGCCCGGGACCGTCAGCGGGAGGTCCTTGTTCGCGTCCGGGTCCTGCCCGGACAGGACGATGGCGACCTCGGCGCCGCCGGCGGGCGCCGGGGCCGACAGCGTCACGCTCACCATCTTCTTTCCGGCGTTGTAGGAACCGCCCAGGATGCTGCTGTCGATGTTGATCGAGACGGGAATCGGCATGGTCACGGGGGCCGCGAAGTCGATACCGACGCGGTCCTTGTTCTCGGCGCCGATGTTTACACTCCGCGAGGACGGCTGGAGGGTGCGCGGAGCCTTCCCGCCGCTGACCAGACACGACGGGTACGCCGCGTCGATGCCGGACAGGGTGTAGCTCCCGTCGGCCGCCGTCTCCGTGGTGGCTACGGCGCTGTTGCTGTCGGGAAGACGGGCGGCCATCGGGAGGCCGCCGACGCCCTGGCCCGTGCCGGGGTCCGTGACACGCCCGCTGATGCTCCAGGTCTTGCGCCCCTGGAGTGCGAACAGCACGTTGAGCCGCCCCCCACTGGAGACCTTACCGGCCAAGGAAGCGGGCTTGTCGCAGTAGGTCGCGAGCCGGGCCCGGACCTCCGTCAGCGTCAGCCCGGCCGTGGCCGGGGCGCTCAGCAGCAGCGCGACCGCGCCCGAAACGTGTGGGGTCGCCATGGACGTGCCGCTGTAGTACTGGTAGCCGCCGTTCGGCACCGTGCTCAAAACATTCACGCCCGGCGCAGCTATGTTCACCGAGTTCGGCCCGTAGTTGGAGAACGACGCGAGGCCGTCGAAGTGGTCGGTGGCCGCGACGGTGATTACGTTGTCGCTGAGCGTGCTGTAGTTGGCCGGGTACATCGGCGTCGCGGCGTTGTCGTTATTGTCGCCGACACCGTCCGCCCCCCCGTTCATGGCCGCCGCCGTAAACACGATGCCGGCGGTTCGGGCGAGCTGGACCGCCTCCAGGAGCAGTTGGCTGTGGCCACTCCCGCCCCAACTGTTGCTCATAACACGGGCGCCGTTGGCGATCGCGTAGTCGATGCACGCGACGGCGTCACTGTAAAAGCCGAAATTATCGGTCCCGAGGAACTTGAGCGGCATGATCTTGGCGGCGGGGGCGACGCCGGCGATACCTATGCCGTTGTTCGCCACCGCCGCGATGGTGCCGGCGCAGTGCGTGCCGTGCCCCAAGTCGTCCATCGGGTCGGCGTCGCCGTTGCGGTAGTCGTAGCCGACCACGCTGCCGTCGGACCGCCTGAGGATGTTGGCCGACAGGTCCGGGTGGTTGTAGTCGACGCCGCTGTCGATGACGGCTACGACCACGCCGGCGCCCCGCGTGGGGCTCCCGGCCCACGCGTCCGCGGCGTCCACGTCGGCGTCCACGACGCCGCCGCTCTGTCCGGTGTTGTGCAGGCCGTACAGATACGGGAAGAGCTCGTCGTTGGGCACGACGGGGGCCACCGCGCCGCGGGCGATGAAGTCAGGCTCGGCCACGCGCACGTTAGGGTCGCGTCGGAGGGCCTCGACGGCTGCCTGCACGTCGTCTTGGGCGGCGGCGGCCGCCGCGGCGCCCAAGGCGCGCGCGGCGGCCTGTCGCGTGCCGGGACCGACGTGCATCCGGACGAAGTGCGGGCTGGGTGCGGCGCCCCCATCCCTAGCCAGGTCAAGCGTGCGGGCGGAGGCGGCGCGCTGGGCGGCCGTCGCACTCCCGCGGAAGGCGACCAGCACCACGCCGGGTTCGTACTCCGGTCCCGCAAGCACCGCCACCGGGGGGACGGGAGGCCTGGTTTTAGTTAGAGGGGGGCCGCCCAGTCCGGCGCCACGGAGGGCCGCGGCGGACAGCCCGAGACACAGCAGAGCGGCGAGTGACAATGCACGGGCGTGCCAACGTCGGTTCACGCGATTCATACTTGCAGGTTCCTTGCCGGACAGAAGATGACGGACCCGAAGCGTGACGCGGGGGCGACGGCGATCATGCCCGCTACGCCAGACATCGTTCTATAGAGGACCTCGCTTAATGCTGGGTCACAATATATAACAGAATCAGTGGCACGTCAAGAAGTCGAAAACCCACGGCCAGGAACGGCCGTGGGCGCCGGTCGAACGGGCGGGGTGTATCCGCCGTGAGCGGCGTCACTCGTACTCGATGAGTCGGCACCGAGGAAGATGCGGCCGTGACGCCCGGTGAACTCAGGCAGCCTGTCCGGAAAGATGACCACCCTGCCGCGAAAACCAGTACAGTTGCCGGGAAGAGCACCGACAAATCCACGTGGCCCCCGCGCCCTTCTCCCACTCGGCGCGCAGACGGGGTAGCTTTTGAAGTTCCCCCCGCACCCTGGAGTCGGATAGGGCGAAACGATTCTGCCGCAGCAGCAGCGCGGCGTCCGCGCTTCAGGAGGCAACCCATGGACCGAAGCTGGCTCAGAGCGGGCGGCACCGCCGTCCTGCTGGTACTCGCCGGGGTGTTCGCGACGGCGGCGCAGCCCGTCCGCCCGCAGAACGCGCCTGAGCCCCGTTCGCGACGCATCCCCCGGCCGCTGCCGCCGCCCGTCCGTCCCCCGGACCGGGGCGAAGGCGTGGCCGTCAAGCAGGTGCTGGTCGAGGGGACCGTGCGCGACGGCGTGGCCGAGACCGAGGTGACGCACGTCTTCGCCAACCGCACGGGCGTGGCACAGGAAGGCGACTTCGTGTTCCCGATCCCGCCGGGCGCGTCGGTCTCGCGCTTCGCGATGTACGAGGGCGAGAAGCGCCTCGAAGCGAAGCTGCTGACCGAGGAGGAGGCGACGCGCACCTATGAGGAGATCGTGCGGCGCAAGCGCGACCCGGCGCTGCTGACCTTCGTCGGGCAGCGGGCGCTCCGGGCGCGCGTCTTCCCCATCGCGCCGCGCTCCGAGCGGCGCGTGACGCTGAAGCTGGTCACGGTGCTCCCCCGCGAGAACAACGCCAAGCGGTACGCGTGGCAGTTGTGGGGCCCGCACCTGCCCGGACGCCGCCCCGAGAACGTGCGCGTCCGGCTGGTGGTGACCGCATCGAACCCCCTGGGCAACCTGTACTCGCCGACGCACGACGTGGACATCCGCCGCGAGGGCGGGACCCGCGCCGTGGTCACCTGGGACTCGGGCGAGAAGGCCGCGAGCCTGGGCGAGAACAGCGAGATGGCGCTCTACATCGCGCCGGGGAACGCCAAAAACGTCGCGCTGTCGGTACTGACCTATAACGCCGCGCTGCCGCAGGTCGCCTCGCTGGGCGGCGGGGCGCGCGAGTCCGGCTACTTCCTG
>CADCTO010000563.1 GCA_902805585.1 uncultured Armatimonadota bacterium
TTTGATTCCCGCCTTGTCGGGCGCGTCGCGGAATCCCCGTACGCCGTCCTGAAAACGCGGTGACTCGGCCCCGCCGATGGAGAGGAAGAGGACGGGCATGCGCCGGTTGAAGGCCGTCGGGTCCGCTAGTACACCATTGAAGGCCGTCTTCACGTCGAAGGGCGCTCCGCCGAAGCCGCCTCCGGCTCCGCTGAACCCGCCGATGGCAGAGAAGAGGTCCGTGTGCTTGAGGCCTATGGTGAACGCCTGCATGCCGCCCATCGAGAGGCCGGCCAGCGCGCGATGCTCGCGGTCCGGGACCGTCCTGAAGGTGGAGTCGATGTACGGGACCAGGTCCCTGGTGACCACGTCCTCGAACGCGCTGAACATCCGGCCCAGGTTCGGCGGCGGACCCTGTCCCGGGCGCGGGGGACCTCCGGGCGCCGCGGGGGTCTCGCCGGCCCGCGTCGCGTAGCCTTTCTCCATCACCACGAGCATGGGGACGGCCTTACGCTCGGCGATCAGGTTGTCCAGGATGAAGGCCGCCCGCCCCTGGTTCGGCCAGCCCCGCTCGTCCTCGCCGCCCCCGTGCTGGAGGTAGAGGACGGGGTAGCGGGCGTTTCGGTCCGTGTCGTATCCCGGCGGGCAGTAGACGTAGACGCGTCTCCAGCCGCCCGTCGTCGCCGACTTGTACCAGCGCTCGCGCACATCGCCGTGCGGCACGTCCCTGGGCAGGTAGTAGTCGACGCCCTTCTCGGGGATCTCGATGCCGCTCACGTTCTTCCCCGTGCCGAAGAACGTCTCGCTGGAGGGGTCGTTGACCTCCGCGCCGTCGAGGAACACCCGGTAATAGTGGAGCCCCGGGACGAGCGGTTCCGTGGTGGCGGTCCAGAAGCCATCCGCATCCTTTGTTGCGGGATACCTTTTCGGGTTGAAAAACGCGAACTCCACCTTCCGCGCGTCCGGCGCCTTGAAGCGGAAGACGGCCCGCAGGTCGGACGTGATGCGCGGGTACGGCGCCCCCGGGACGTTGGTAGGTGCGGGCGCCGCGTCAGGCGCCGGGGCGGGCGCCGGGTCCTGTCCCTGGAGAGCCAGCGTCATCGGCAATAAGGCCATCACGAGTGGGACGATATACATGGTCGAGCCTCCTTCGGTGCGGAGTCGTTGTTACTCTGCGGCGCGGGCCGCCACCTGTACCATGGTGTTGAAGCCCGGTTGCGGGCGCCCCCGCCGGTCGTCCGGTCAGAAAGGTGGAGGCATGCAGGTGGCTCCACCCAGTAGAG
>CADCTO010000564.1 GCA_902805585.1 uncultured Armatimonadota bacterium
CTCCGGGCGGCCGGCCGCGTCGCGGAGCAGGACCGGCACCGGCATCCCGTCACGGTGCCCGGCGCGGAAGCTGACGGTCTCCGGGCGGCTCCAGGTCGCGCCGTCGTCCCGCGAGCGCAACAGGGTGATCTCCTGCTCGTCGCTCTTCGTGTACGGCCCTTCATTATCGAAGAAGACCTGAAGTTCCCCGGAGGGCAGTTGGAGGCCCGCCGGCTCCCAGCAGCCGTTCTTGAAATCCGTGCCGGCCTCATAGATCAGGCGCGCGGCGGGGCGGCGCCACGTGCGCCCGCCGTCGTCGCTGCCGCAGAACCCGATGGCGAAACGGTGGCTCCCGTCGCGGGGGCGCTGGTTGAAGAGCAGCAGCACGCGGCCGCTCTTCAGCTGGACGATTTCCGGGTTGGCCGCGGCGGCGTAGGGCATTTCGTGCACCAGCACCGGGTCGCCCCACGTGCGCCCGTTGTCCTTGCTGTGCGTGACCCAGGATTTGCCCCCCGCCTCGTAACTGCACAGGATGTCCCCGCCGCGCAGGCGGATCATGCGGCCGTACGTGCCTCCCTGCACGCGCACGAGGGTGCGCCGGTCCCATTCGATGGCGACGGCTTTCGTTTTGCCTTTCATCAGTCCTCCATGACAGGGACGCCAGCGTCCTGCCCACCCCGGCTCGGTCGGCGCCTATTCCTGGTGGCGGTCCGGGGCGAGGTAGGCGGCCACCAGTGCCAGCTCCTCGGCGAAGACACGGCCCAGGAGCCGGCGCACGACGCGCTCCTCGACCCAGCCGAAGGCCCCCGGCCGGCGCGGCAGCACCGTCGCGATCGTCACCACGGACCCGTAGGGCTCGTCGGACGCATCCCCCCCGGGCCCCGAGTCCACGCGGAAGGAGGTCACCATCCGCTCGGCGGGGTAGCTCTCCACGAGCAGGCGGCCCGGCTCGGGCTCGGTCACGACCCCGCGTATCACCCGCGTGCGCCCGGCGAACCGTCCCCCCACGTCGATGACCGTCCCGGCGCCGTACCCCCCCTCCTCCACCGTCAGTCCGGTGAAGAAGCGCGGCGGCAGGATCCGGGGGTGCGCTCCGCGGTAGTCGGCGAACACGGCGTAGACGGCCCCGGGCGGCGCCGCGATCGTGCGGGTCGCCGCGACTTCGAAGGTACGTGACGCGGCGGCCGCCCCGGCGACGGCCGGCGCCTGGTCAGGACCCGTCTGCGCCCTCCCCCGCCGCCGCGCCGCACCGGCGGCAAGCGCCGCGACCGCCAGCGCCAGT
>CADCTO010000565.1 GCA_902805585.1 uncultured Armatimonadota bacterium
CCGGCTACGCCGGGATCACGCGCCGCTTCTTCGAGTTCTGCCGCCGGGCGCTGCCCAAAGACCGCGCGGCCCTGATGCACAAGTACGGCCCCGACGGCTCGGTCGGCTCGTCGTGGCATTCGTGGCTCGGCCCGGACGGACTGCCCGAAGAGCCGCTCCAGGAGGACGAGACCGCGCTGCCCCTCTGGTCGCTCTGGCACCACTACGAGCGCCACCGCGACTTCGAGTGGGCCGAGGAGATGTACCGGACGTTCACCCGCCCGTGCGCCGACTTCCTGCTCGCCTTCCGCGACAGCGGGACGGGCCTGCCGCTCCCGTCGTGGGACCTGTGGGAGGAGCGGCGCGGCGTCCACACCTATACGGTCTGCGCCGTCATCGCCGCCCTCGACGCCGCCGCGCGCTTCGCGACCCTGTTCGGCGACGGCCGGCAGGTGGGGCGCTACGGCGAAGGCGCCGCGCAGGTCCGCGACGCCCTCGTCCACCGCCTGTGGAACCCCGAGCACCGCCGTTTCGCCCGCCGCATGGAGTGCCACCCCGGCGGCGACTGCATTCTGGACATGACCCAGGACGCCTCGCTCCACGCCCTCCACCTGTTCGACGTGCTGCCCGTCGGTGACCCCAAAGTCCAGGAGACCATGCGCCAGGTCAACGAGCGGCTGTGGGTCAAAACGGGCATCGGCGGCATGGCCCGCTATGAGGGCGACTACTACGCCCGCGTGGTCAACGACTACTGGAGCGTGCCCGGAAACCCGTGGATCATCTGCACGCTCTGGTGGGCGCAGTGGCTCATCAAGAACGCCCGGACCCGCGCCGACCTCCAGCATCCGTGCGACCTGCTGGAATGGACCAACCTCACCGCGCTCCCCTCCGGCGTCCTGCCCGAGCAGATCCACCCGACGGAGTTCACGCCCATGACCGTCGCCCCCCTCACCTGGAGCCATTCCGAGGTCATCGAGACCGTGTACCAGTATCTCCAGCGCCACGCGGAACTGGGGGAGGGCTGAACCCGCGGACTCTTTTTTCCGGCACCGAAGCCCCCGAACTGGCGTATAATCATCGGGACAGATGCAGAACCTGCCGTCCCGCGACGTTCCGGAGGTAGTCCCTTGCGTTTACACCGACTTTTTCCCGCTCTGCTGCTGGCGCTGAGCGGGTTTACCCTATCTCACGCCGCGCCCGCCGCCAGGCCGGCGGCGCGCCCGGCCACCAAAGCGACGGCCGCGCCCAAGGCCGCGCCGGCCGCCGCCATCCAGAAAGTGGCGTCCGTCGAGGGCATCACCGAGTACCGGCTGGCGAACGGGATGCGCGTGCTGCTGTTCCCCGACCCGTCCAAGCAGACGATCACGGTCAACATCACGTACCTCGTCGGCTCGCGCCACGAGAACTACGGCGAGACCGGCATGGCCCACCTTCTGGAGCACCTGCTGTTCAAGGGGACCCCGAAGCACCGCAACATCCCGCAGGAGCTGACTGCGCACGGCGCGCGCCCCAACGGCACGACCTGGCTGGACCGCACCAACTACTACGAGACGTTCGCGGCGAGCGACGCCAACCTCCAGTGGGCGCTGGAACTCGAAGCCGACCGCATGGTCAACTCGTTCATCGCCAAGAAGGATCTCGACAGCGAGATGACCGTGGTGCGCAACGAGTTCGAGATGGGCGAGAACAGCCCGTCCGGCATCCTGATCCAGCGCGCCCTGTCCACGGCCTACCTGTGGCACAACTACGGCAACTCGACCATCGGGGCGCGCGCCGACATAGAAAACGTGCCCATCGAGCGGCTGCGGGCGTTCTACCGGACGTACTACCAGCCCGACAACGCGGTGCTGCTGGTGGCGGGCAAGTTCGACCCGAACAAGGCGCTCGCCCTGATCCGGAAGAACTTCGCGCCGATCCCGCGCCCGAAGCGCACGCTGCCCAAGCTGTACACCGTGGAGCCGACCCAGGACGGGGAGCGGTTGGTCACGCTGCGGCGGACCGGCGACGTGCAGCTCGTGGCGGGGGTGTACCACGTGCCGCCCGGCGCGCACCCGGACTTCGCCGCCATCGACCTGATGACCCAGATCCTGGCCGACACGCCGTCGGGCCGGCTGCATAAGGCGCTGGTCGAGCCCAAGAAGGCCAGTTCCGTCTTCGGCTTCAACTTCCAACTGCGGGAACCCGGCGTCGTCATGTTCGGCGCTGAGGTGCGGCAGGAGTCGTCGCTGGAAGACGCCCGCGCCGCCCTGGTCCAGGCGACCGAGAGCTTTGCCGGCACGGCCCCGACCGCGGAGGAGGTGGAGCGCGCGCGAACCGCGCTGCTCAAGAACATCGAGCTGGCGCTGAATTCTACCGAGCGCATCGGGACCGAGATGAGTGAGTGGATCGCGCTGGGCGACTGGCGCCTCTTCTTCCTCCACCGGGACCGGATCGCCAAGGTGACGCCGGCCGACGTGCAGCGCGTGGCCGGGGCGTATCTGAGGCCGTCGAACCGGACGGTGGCGATGTTCGTCCCGACCCCCAAGCCGGAGCGCGCCCGGGTGGCGACCGTCTCCAACGCCGAGATCGCGGCCATGGTCAGGAACTACAAGGGCAACACGGCGGTCGCGGCGGGCGAGGCGTTCGACCCGTCCCCGGCCAACATCGAGAAGCGCACGCGGCGCTCCACGCTGCCCGGCGGCCTGGAGCTCGCGCTCCTGCCCAAGAAGACGCGCGGCGCAACGGTCGCGGCGACGCTGACCCTGCGCTTCGGCGACGAGAAGAGCCTGATGAACCGCAGCACGGCGGCCTCCCTGACGGGCGAGATGCTGCTGCGCGGGACGACCGAGAAGACGCGCCAGCAGATACAGGACGCGTTCGACCGCCTCAAGGCGCGCGTGTCCGTGTCCGGCGGCCCCACGCAGGCCGTGGTCCGCGTAGAAACCGTGCGGGAGAACCTGCCCGCCGTGATGCGGCTCGTGGGCGAGGTGCTGCGCAAGCCGGCGTTCCCGGCCTCGGAGTTCGATCAGCTCAAGCAGGAGACGCTGGCCAGCATCGAGCAGCAGCGGAGCGACCCGCAGTCCATCGGCTTCACCGAGTGGAGCCGCCGCCTGAACCCGTATCCCAAGGGCGACGTGCGCTACGTTTCCACGGCCGACGAGGACATCGCCGAGGTCACGGCGCTGACGCTGGACGACGTGAAGGGGTTCTACCGCGACTTCTACGGCGCCTCCAACGCACAGCTCGCCGTGGTCGGCGACTTCGACGAGAAGCAGGTCCCGACCCTGGCGGCGGAGCTTCTGGGCGACTGGAAGAGCCCCCGCCCGTACGTGCGGGTCCCGCGCGAGTACAAGGCCGTCGCGCCCACCACCGCGTCCATCGAGGCGCCGGACAAGGCGAACGCCATCTACGTGGCGGGCATGAACCTGAACCTGCGCGACGACGACCCGGACTACCCGGCGCTCGTGCTCGGCAACTACCTGCTCGGCGGCGGCTTCCTGAACTCGCGCCTGGCGACCCGCGTCCGCCAGAACGAGGGGCTGAGCTACGGCGTCGGGTCGGACCTGTCCGCCGACCCGCTGGACAAGAGCGGCACGTTCATGACGTATGCCATCTACGCGCCGCAGAACGCCGCGAGGCTCGAAACCGCCATCAGGGGAGAGGTCGCCCGGGCGCTCAAGGACGGCTTCACTGCCAAAGAGATCGAGGAGGCCAAGTCCGGTTTCCTCCAGACGCGCCAGGTCGGGCGGGCGCAGGACGCGGGTCTGGCGGGCCGGCTGTCGACGTACCTGTTCCTGGACCGCACGCTGGCCTGGGACGCCGACTTCGAGAAGCGGTTCCGGGCGCTGACCCCGCAGCAGGTGAACCAGGCGATGCGGCGCCACATCGACCCGGCCAAGATCACGGTCATCAAGGTCGGCGACTTCGCCAAGGGCGCCGCGGGCGGCGCGCCGGCACCCGCGGCGACGGGACCGGTGAAGTAGCGGCCCTCACCCCGGTGAGCCCTCACCCCCTGCCCCTCTCCCCTGCCTCCGCTTCGCGGGGGGAGAGGGGTGCCTGACACCATATCGACAGCGGCTTGGCGCGCAGCAGAAGTCGATGACGCCCCAGGCACCCCTCTCCCCCCGCGAAGCGGAGGCAGGGGAGAGGGGCAGGGGGTGAGGGCCGCCCCCTAG
>CADCTO010000566.1 GCA_902805585.1 uncultured Armatimonadota bacterium
CCGCTTGGTCCGCCACGGTATACTGCGAGATGATCGCGTCTTCGTACTCGATCTCTAGGTCCAGATCCTGACCCCGGGGCAGCACCGTTTCGGCAAGGTCCAGCACGCGGGCCATCTTGCCCGCCAGCAGGCGGTGGCGGGCGTCCGTCCACACCCACGCCTGGAGCTGGCAGGTGTGCGTGGTGTGCAGCTTCCCGCCACAGTCGATGAACCGCTTCTGCACGTGCGCTACTTCGGTGATGTGGAACGAGACCGGGACCGCCGCCTGGTTCGGGAGGACGAGGCGGAACTGCTTTTCGGGGTGCTCCTGCAGAAGGGCTTTGAACGCGCTCAGTCTCATCGACGGAAAAGTTCCGCGCACTCCGCCGCCGCTTCCGCCGCTGCTGCGGCGCTCCATGACAGTTTCGGACATTGCTTTTCCTCGCTGGTGAAGACCGCTTCAGCAGCCGCCGCAGTCGTTGTCATCCTCTTTGCCGCCGAAGTAGGCGGCGAGTTTGTCCAGGAGGCGCGGGTCGATCCCGCAGACCATGTTCTTGCCCCGGCGCTCGACGGTGATGAGGCCGGCGAGCCGCAGCTCCTTTAAGTGGTGGGAGACGGTCGAGTTGATCTTCTCCGCCCCGGTGATGGAGCAGCACACCTCGCCCACGGTCGGCCCCCGCACGGGGCGCACCTCGCCCGTCTCTTCGACGGCGACAGGGCAGCAGCACGCGCGCAGGAACTCGAAGATGCGCAGGCGCGTCGGGTCACCGAGCGCCTTGAACATCGCGGCGAGTTCGGCCACCTGGTCATCGGATTTCATGATAGACCTCGTAACGTTTCGCGAATCGTTGAAATGATTGTAACACGGAACTTCCCCTTGCTGCATCTCATTTCGTGACATAACGAAATATTTTCACGGCGGCTTCAACGGTGACGACGGCTTTCATCCGCCGAGCGCGGCGGCCGCCGCGGGAACTTCCCATCGTAAACACTGGTTTGAAATGGCGCGGGCTGGTACAATAGGACGTCGTGACAGCGATGCTGCTGCCGCCGTGGACGGTGCCGCCCTCCATCTACCGGACTGCAAAAAGGAACTGTGCCGAATGCCGTTGATCGAAGAACTCCCCCCGTCCGTCGAGGCGACGCTGCGCCAGGAGCGTAACGGCCACGGTGACGAGCCGCCGGCCCTCGCCGTGAAAGCCGACATCGGCAAGGACGGGAACCTGGGCGAGCGGTGGGTGGTGGTGGACGCGGAGATGGTGCGTGTGCTGACGCCCAACGGGACCCGGGCGCACGTGGATGTGGAGGTCCCGCTTTCCGACATCGCGTTCGCGCGCACGGAGAACCTGGTGGGCGGCGGCGCGCTCGCCGTGGGCAAGGGAACGGACGCCGTGGAGCTGGTGCGCTTCACCACGCCGCTCCAGGGGCGCATGGGCAGCGTCGCGCGCACCATCGAGGCGCTCGCCAAAGACGAGGAGCCGCCGGTCGTCTCGCTCGACGACGACAAGCGGGTGTGCAAGAAGTGCGGGCGCCCGCTGCGCGAAAAAGACGACGTGTGCCGCGCCTGCATCGACAAGCGCGCCGTGCTCGGCCGCCTGTTCGCGTACGCCGCGCCGCACAAGGCCAAGGCCGTCGCGCTCGTTCTGCTGATGTTCGCGGGCACCGCGATGACGCTGGCGCCGGGCGTCATCATCAAGAATCTAACCGACAACGTGCTGCTGGCCGAGAACCGCACGCTGTCGGCCCGCCACCTGCTGCTCGGCCTGCTCGTGCTCGCCTTTATCGGCACGCAGCTTGCCGGCGTGGTGTTGACGGTCGTACGCGGGCGGTTGTCAGCCTGGCTTTCGCAGACCATCACCTATAAGCTGCGGACCGAAGTCCACCAGCAACTGCAGCGGCTCGGCCTGTCGTATTATGACAAGCGACAGACCGGCGCCCTGATGGCGCGCGTGACGCAGGACGTGCAGGAACTTAACCACTTCCTGGTCGACGGGCTCCAGATTTTGGTCGTCAACGGCTTGACGATCCTGGGCATCGTGATCGTGTTGCTGGCGAACAACGCGCGACTGACGCTGCTCGTGCTGCTGCCCGTGCCGCTCGTGATCTGGGCGACGCGGCGCACGTGGCGCTTTTTGTGGCGGCGCATGCACCGCATGTGGCACCTGCGCTCGTCCCTCTCGGCCCGCCTGAACGCGTCGCTGTCGGGCGCCCGCGTCGTGCGCGCCTTCGCGCAGGAGGACCGCGAGATCGACCGGTTCAACAAGCGCGCCACCGACCTGTACGAGGCGAACCTCCAGGTCGAGCAGTGGTGGGCGACGATCTTCCCGGGCCTGAACTTCCTGATGACGGCCGGCATGTTCATCGTCTGGTACGTCGGCGGGCGGCAGGTCATCGGCGACGTCATCACGCTGGGCACGCTGCAGATGTTCCTGTTCTTCCTGGGGCAGTTGTACGGCCCGCTCCAGGGTATGACCCGCATCGCCGACTGGCTGAGCCGGGCCCTCACTTCGGCCGAGCGTGTTTTCGAGGTGCTGGACACCGAGCCGGACGTCAAGGACGAACCGGGCGCCGTCGCCATGGCCCGCATCGAGGGCGCCATCGAGTTCAAGAACGTCTCGTTCGGCTACGACAAGAGCCGGCGGGTGCTGGAGAACTTCGACCTCAAGGTCGAGCCGGGCGAGATGATCGGGCTGGTCGGCCATTCGGGGGCGGGCAAGACCACGATCATCAACCTGCTGTCGCGCTTCTACGACCCGACCGAAGGCGTGATCCTGGTGGACGGCGTGGAGATGCGCAAGATCAAGGTCAACGATCTGCGCAGCCAGCTCGGCATCGTGCTCCAGGAGCCGTTCCTGTTCCCCGGGACCATTTCGGAGAACATCGCCTACGCCAAGCCCGGCGCCGCGCCCGAAGAGATCATGCGTGCGGCCAAGGCGGCCAACGCCCACGACTTCATCATGCGCTTCCCGGACGGCTACGACACCGAGGTCGGCGAGCGCGGCACGCGCCTGTCCGGCGGCGAGCGCCAGCGCCTTTCCATCGCGCGCGCCATCCTGCACGACCCGCGCATCCTGATCCTGGACGAGGCAACCGCCAGCGTCGACACCGAGACCGAGAAGCAGATCCAGGAGGCGATCGCGCGACTGATCCAGGGCCGCACGACGTTCGCCATCGCGCACCGTCTTTCGACCCTGCGCAACGCCGACCGGCTGATCGTGATGGAGAAGGGCGGCGTCGTCGAACTCGGCACGCACGACGAGCTGATGGCGAACCCGGAAGGCAAGTTCCGCCGGCTCGTCGAGATGCAGACCGAGATCAACAAACTGCGGGCCCTTTGAGGAAGCGTCATGGAAAACAACTTCGCCACGAGCGCCGCCGCTGAGGCGCCGCCGGAGCCCGTCACGCCGGTCGCCCTGTCGGACGCGCGCTACGACCTGATCCTGCTCGACCCGTCCAAGGTGCGGCTGTTCCGCACGGGCGGCACCACGGTACGGATGGCGCTGGACGACCCGCAGGTCGGCGAAGAGCGGTCGTACCTGAAGGTGTCGGTCGCGCGCGCCTTCCCCCTGTCGGACCCCGAACATTACATCGGGCTGCGCGACGGCGCCGACAAGGACATCGGGATGCTCCGATCGCTGGAAGGGCTCGATGCGGAATCACGCGCCATCGCGGAAGAGGAGCTGAAGCGCCGCTACTTCCTGCCCCGGATCACGCGGGTCCGCGAAGTCACCGAAGAGTTCGGGATGACGACCTGGGACGTGGAGACCGACAAGGGGGACCGGACGTTCATCGTCCACAACCTGAAGGAGTCGGTGAACGAGCTGACGCCCACGCGCGTGCTCATCACCGACATGGAAGGCAACCGCTACGAGTTCCCCGACATCCGCAAACTGGACGAGAAGAGCTTCGGGATCCTGCAGCGGGTGCTGTAAGCCCGCCCTCACCCCCCGTCCCCCTCTCCCACCGGCGAAGCCGGAGCTTATTGGGAGAGGGGGACGGGGGGTGAGGGCGGGCTTACACGAACCGCTTGAGGACGATGACGGCGTTGTGGCCGCCGAAGCCGGAGTTGTTGGACACGACGACGTCCACGCGCGCGGGGCGCGCCCGGTTCGGGACGTAATCGAGGTCACAGTCGGGGTCGGGGG
>CADCTO010000567.1 GCA_902805585.1 uncultured Armatimonadota bacterium
AGCAGGAACGGGAGCGGCATACGTGCGTGCGGCGCGCGGCGCGCGATGGCGGTCGACTTGATTTGCGTCATCGGATTTTATATCGGGCGGGAAGCGCCCGCCGTTCCCGAGCCGGGCGGCTCACGCGGCGAAGAGCTGCCGGCCGCCATCGACGCGCAGCACCTGGCCGCTCACGAAACGGGACGCGTCGCTGCACAGGAACGCCACGGCGTCGGCGATCTCGGCGGGGAGCGCGTAGCGGTCGAGCGAGGCGGACTCCTCCATCGACCGCGGGTCGAGCGGGCGCGTCGCCAGGAAGCGCGCGGTCTTCGTCGCCCCCGGGCTCAGCACGTTGACCCGGACGCCGTGCGGGCGCATCTCCCCGTCCAGGCACCGCGAAAACTGCGTGACGGCCGCCTTCGCCACGGCGTAGGCGACCCCGTCCTTCACCCCGACGTGCGCGGCGGCCGACGCGATGTTGACCACGGAGCCTGCGCCGCGCGCCACCATGCCGGGGCACACGGCGCGGCAGACGAGCATCGTGCCGATCAGGTTGCGGTCGAGGATCGCGCGCACGTCTTCGAGCGGGACGCCGAGCGCGTCGTTGGGCTGCGGCTTGCCGCCCCGCGCGGCGATGTCGCCGCCCGCGCAGTTCACCAGGATGCCGACGGGCCCCAGGGCCTTTTCGGCCGTCGCCACCAGGGCGGCGACCGCGCTTTCGTCGGAGACGTCCCCCGTCACCGCGATCGCCGGCACGTCCTTACCCGCGATCTTCGCCGCGACGGCGTCCAGGCTCTCCGCCTCGCCGAACTCGGCGGGCGCGTCCTGCGAAACGTCGTGTATCGCGATGGCCGCGCCCATGTCCGCGAGGCGTTCCGCCATGGCGAACCCTAGCCCGCGGCCCGAACCCGTCACCAGCGCCACCCGACCCGCCAGCGGCTTGTCCATGGTATCCTTAGCCCCCTGCTTCCCCCAGCATCGCGGCCAGCGGGGAATCCTCGACGTCGAGCGGCAGGTCGACCCGCCCGCGACGGCGGCTCGACTCGTAGGTGGCGAAGATCAGCTCGGTCGCCTGCAATGCGCGGCGGGCGGAAAGCTCCGGCTCGCGGCCGTTTTTCAGGGCGTCGATCGCGTCGCGGATCGCCCGGTCGATGAAGTCGGGGCCGTGGAGGCTGTCCTTGACGGGCACCTCCTGCCAGCCGTCGGCGCTCTTGCCCAGCACGCGCAGGCGCGGGCCGCCGGGCGGGTCCAGTTCGATGATCCCCTTCGTGCCGACCAGCCGGTTCTGCGCGCCCCAGCCCGCCTGGTAGCCGGTCACCAGCAGGCCGTGCACGTCGTTGGCGAACTTGAAGTGACTGATCCCCTGCCCTTCGAGCGGCGCGCCGAAGATCTTGCGGCTGCCCCGCAGCTCGATCTGGCCGATGACCCACTCGACAGGCGTGTTGTCGTTGTAAAACAGCAGCATGTCGAACCAGTGCGTGCCCCAGTCGTACAGGTCGCCGCACGAGGCTTCCAGGCGCAGCAGTTCGCCGATCTCGCCGGCCTGCACCATCGCTTTCGCGCGCCGGAACGGCTCGCCGAAGCGCCGCTGGTGGTTGAACGAGAGCTGCGTGCCGCTTTTTTCGCAGGCCTCGGCCATCCGCTTCGCGTCGCCCCAGTTGAGCGCCATGGGCTTCTCGCAGTGGACGGCCCGCACGCCCGCCTCGGCGCACGCGATCACCGCGGGCGCGTGCAGGTGCGGCCACAGCGCGACGCTGACCATGTCGGGCCGCTCCGCGCGCAGCATCTCGCGGTAGTCCGTGTAGATGCCAGCGTCGCCGCGCTCGCCGCCGTATTCGTCGAGGTACTTCCGCGCGTTCTCTTCCACGATGTCGCAGTAGGCGACGATGCGGGCGTCGGGCGCGGCGGCCAGGTACGCCTTGGCATGCTCGTGGCCCATGCCGCAGCCCGTGGCCCCTTCCGTTTTCATCCGCCGGCCGCATCCGATGATCGCGACGCGCAGGGGGTCCGTCATGCGTTCTCCTGTTCTTCCAGTGAAAGCCGGCGAAAGCCCGTCACGGAGCGGATGGGCCTGCACCGCCCACGACCCGGACGGTACCGGCTGTGGGTCAGAAGGTCTTTCGCAGAGCCGCCATCTCCGCGGAGTCCATGTTGTCCTTGGTCATGAGGACGACGCCCGTGTCGATCCGCCTCTCCGGCGTCCTGCCCACCTTCACGTCGACGATCGTCTTGACGCCCTCGTAGCCCATCTTGAACGGGTTCTGGAGGACCAGCGAGTCGATCTCGCCCTTGGTCACCGACGCTTCGAGCTGCTTGGTCGCGTCGAAGCCCACCAGCTTGATCTTGCCGATGAGGCCGCGGTTCTTGAGCGCCTGGAGCGCGCCGACCGCGGACGATTCGTTCGGGCCGAAGATGCCCGTGATGTCGTCGTGGGCGGTCAGCACGTCCTCCGTCACCTTGAGCGACTGCGCGCGGTCCGAGTTGCCGTAGTTGGAGCGGATGACCGTGATGCCGGGGTACTTGGCCTTCATCGTCTCCTCGAAGCCGTCTTCGCGGTCGCCCGTGGACGCCGAGTTCGGGGCGACAAGAATCATGGCGACCTTGCCCTTGCCGTTCAGCAGCTTCGCCATGCGCTCGGCGGCCATCGCGCCGCCCTTGCGGTTGTCGGTGGCGACGAACGAGACGTACTCCTCGGTGTCGGCCGCCGAGTCGAAGATGGTCAGCGGGATGCCCGCCTCCTTCGCCCGCTTGATGGCCGGCACGAGGGCGGCCTTGTCGAGCGGGGCGAGCACGATGCCGTCCACGCGGCTGGTGATGGCGTTCTCGACGACGCCGAGCTGGCCGGCGGTGTCGGTCTCCTTCTGGGGCCCGTCCCAGCGGATGGTCGCGTTCATCTCGCTCCCGGCCTTCTCCGCGCCCGCCTTCACGGACTGCCAGAAGACGTGGGTCAGTCCCTTCGGGATGACGGCGACGGCCAGCGCCTTGCCGTTGCCGCCCGCGCCGGAGCCGCCCGGCGCGGCGGGCGACGCCCCGGTGTCGGCGGACTTTCCGGCGTTGCCCGACGGGCAGCCGGCCATCAGGAGCGCGGCGAAGGAGGCGGCGGCGAGAAGCGGGAGGGCGCGCCGGCGGCCCGGCTTCGGGAAGGACATCGTTGACATGAGGAACTCCGGTCGTTGAGTTGTCGGGCGCAAAGCGGCGGCGGATACTGCGGCTATGGTTCGACCGGCGCGGCCCGATTTCCTGCCGTCAAGCGGCCGGCACGCTCAAAAACACGTAGTCGAAGTCGGGAGGGTCGATGCCCATGCGCTGGAGCGCCATCACGACCTGGCCGCGGTGGTGACTCTCGTGGTTGAGGATGTGGAACAGGATCTGCTCCAGGGTGAGGTGCGCGCGACGCTGGCCCCATTGCGGCAGGTGGACCGCGATCCGCAGAGCCAGGCCCTCGACATCGAGGCGCCCGTAGAAGTGCCGCGTCCCCGCGCGCACGGCGTCCCAATCCGCCCACAGCCCTTCCACCGTCGCCGCGGCGCGTTCCTCGTAGCGGGCGGGCAGGGCGCGCCCGCCGATGCGCAGCTCGATCCAGCGCTCCTCGGCGCCGACGCAGTGCGCGACGATCTGCCGCACGCTCTTATAAGGCGAGAGCGTCTCGAAGGGCGCGTGGAACAGGTCCGGGTGCAAGGCCAGGGTCCGCCGCAGGAGCCCGCGGCAGTTGTCCGAGTAGTCCAGCAGGTTCCCGATGTCCATGGCGTGCTTCCCGCCGAAAGGGCCGATTGCCTTCACCGTCCCGCAAAGCGAAAGGCCGCCCGCGAAAGCGCGGGCGGCCCTCCAAGCGACAGGAGCAGATCTGAGAATAACCATCAGGCCCGCTTGCCCGTCCCATCTTCACAACCTGGCCGGTCGGCCGCTTAGGTGCCGCTGCCGCTTACGGTGGTGCTGCCGCCGCGGTTGTCCACCACGACGTCGGCATCGGTCCCTAGGGTCTTCTCCACATCCTTCGTCGCGCCGGTGCCGACGCCGGTGACGGTGTTGTCGTTATCCACCTGGTCCACGGCCGCCACGGCGGCGCCGCTGCCCAGCGCGCCCGCGAGCCCCCCGACGACCGCGCCGACGGCTGCCCCGACCGGCCCCGCCGCCGCGCCGGCCA
>CADCTO010000568.1 GCA_902805585.1 uncultured Armatimonadota bacterium
GGTATTCGTAGCGCATCGCCTTCCTCCTTGTTACGTTTTGACAAACGGGCACACGAACGGTTACGCCGTCAGGCACCCGGCTCCGGCGCTTCACCCGACACGGTACAGGCTGCACAAGCGGTACAATAAGAAGCACCGAGCGCCACGCCCGGAGGAGCTTTCGTGTGCTGAACGACGTCCGTGTGCGTGCGCCCGAGTTTGCGCCCGATGCCTGTTGGCTGAACACGGGCGGGAAGGCGCTCGCCCTCCGGGAACTCCGGGGGCAGGTGGTCCTGCTCGATTTCTGGACATACGGATGCGTCAACTGCCTGCACGTCCTGCCCGACCTCGGATATCTGGAAAAGAAGTACGCCGGCCGGCCGTTCGTCGTCATCGGGGTGCATTCGGGAAAGTTCGACAACGAGAAGGACATGGCGAACCTCCGGAACGCGGTCCTGCGCCACGGCATCGAACACCCGGTCGTGTGTGACGAAGCGTATCGCGTGTGGCGCAGCTATGCCGTTCGCGCCTGGCCGACGCTCGTCCTGATCGACTCCGAAGGCTATGTCGCCGGCACGGTCTCGGGAGAGAACCAGCGCGACGTGCTGGACCGGGCTGTCGCGGAGCTTCTGCGGCGGGCGGCAGGACAAGGAACGGGAGGGGCAGGGGCGCCGCGGGTCTTCCTGGAGCGGGACGGCCAAACGCCGACGCCGCTTTCGTTCCCGGGGAAGGTCCTGGCCGATGGCGACGGCGGCCGGCTGTTCGTGGCCGATTCGGGGCACAACCGCTGTGTCGTCGGACCGCTCGCGGGGGGCAACCGGCGGGAAGACTACACCTACATCGGCGACGGCGAGCAGGGGTTCGTGGACGGGGCGTTCGAGACCTGCCGGTTCCGTTCGCCGCAGGGCATGGCCCTGTCGCCGGACGGTCGGGTGTTGTACGTGGCGGACACGGAAAACCACGCGATCCGATGCGTGGACCTGACGGCGCGAACGGTGACGACGATAGCGGGGACCGGCAGGCAGGCGAGCGGAGCGTTCCGCGCCGGGGCGGCGCGAGCGGCCGATCTCAACTCGCCGTGGGATCTGCTCCTCGCGGGCGGGGACGGCGACGCGCTGTATATCGCGATGGCGGGGTCGCACCAGATCGGCCTGCTGCACGTCAGCGCGCAACGGGTCCTGCCGTTCGCGGGCACGGGGCGCGAGGCGCGCGCGGACGGGGCCGCTCACGAAGCGGCGTTCGCGCAGCCGTCGGGGCTGGCAACGGACGGGGAGCGGCTTTTCGTGGCGGACGCGGAGAGTTCGTGCATCCGCTCCGTCGGACTGGGAGCGGCGCCGCGCGTCGAGACGCTGGTCGGAGGGGACCTGTTCGATTTCGGGAACGTGGACGGGGCGGGCGACGCGGCGCGTCTCCAGCACCCGCTCGGCGTCGCCTGGGACGCGGCCACGGGCACGGTCTTCGTCGCCGACACGTATAATCATAGGGTGCGTCATCTCGACCCGGTCACGCGCCGGATCGCTCTGCTGGCCGGCGCCGGCCGGACGTCGGACCTGTACGAGCCGGGCGGCCTGTCGGCGGCCGGCGGCAAGCTGTACGTCGCGGACACGAACAACCACCGCGTCCGCACGGTCGATCCCGCGACCGGCGCGATGAGCGATTGGCCGATGGGCGGATTGTGCGCGCCGGACCTGTGCTTCCCGGAGACGAACCCCACGTGAGCAGAACGGCCAACATCAAATCGACGGCGATCGCGGTCTCGGCGATGTTCCTTTTCGTCGTCGCCGTGCTGCTCGACCTGCAGTACCTGTACCTGATGTCGGCGTCGCTGGCCGTGCTCCCGCTCGCCTCGTACCTGCTGGCCGTGCGGATGACGTCCCGGTTCCAGGTCCAGCGCGAGCACCCGAAGACGACCCAGGAGGGGCGCCGCCTGCCGATCCGTCTCCGCGTGACGGCAGAGGGCGGGATCTCACAGGTCAGTCTCCGCGTCGCGGACACGCTGCCGCCCGAGCTTCCGTCCGCGGACGGGGGCCAGGAAGACTGCCCGCTGGACCACTGGGACGGCCGGTCCGGGGAGCGCGTGTACTGGGTCGAGCCGACCCGGCGCGGCGTGTACCGGATCGGTCCCGCGCGCGCGGTCACGACGGACCCCCTGGGCCTGTTCTCCTTCGGCGCGTCGCTGGATGCCACCACGGAACTCGTGGTGCACCCCACGCCGCTCCCTTCGCGCGACCTGGGGACCGGCGGCGAGGGTATCTTCGGCGTCCGGGAACGCGACGGCAAGACCCGCCGCGGCGAGGGGATGGATTTTCATGGGGTCCGCGAATACCGGCCCGGGGACGCCCTGCGGCGGGTCCACTGGCCGACCACGGCCCGCACCGGGCAGCTGGCGGTCGTCGAGTTCGAACGGGCGTACCAGCAGGACGTCGTGATCGCGCTCGACATCACGCGCGGCACGGACCACGGGCAGGGGCGAGAAACGACGCTGGAGTATGCGATCAAAGCGGCGGCGACCCTGACGGACCGCACGCTGCGCGCCGGCGGCGGCGTGACGCTCGTGACCCAGGCGGGGCGGGTCGATGTGAGCCCCCAGGGCCCGGACCCCGAGGCCGGCCGCTTTCGCGTTTTCGACCAGTTGGCCCGTCTCCGCGCCGACGCCGAGGACGGCCTGGCGGAAGCGCTCCAGGCGGCGCGCCTGCCGGGCCGGACGTCCCTCGTCGTGTTGACCGCATGGGGGGACCCGCGCCTCACGGCCAATCTGACGGAGCGCGTACGGCGGGGCGACACCGTGCGCGTGCTTTTTTTCGAGCCGGCCTCGTTCGGCGGCCCGCGCGTGATGTCGCCCGCGGTAGCGGGCGGCGAACTGCGCGTCTTCCGGCGCGAACATTCCCCCTGGCAAGCGGGAGGTAAGGATTTTGAGTATCTACTCGGTCACGACGGGCAGGCCTGAGGGCGCGGAAGCCGCCGGCGCGGGCGCGTCCATCCCGCTGTACGTGGCGGGGCTGGTCGTGCTGCTCGCCGGCATCAGCGCGGTCACCTACGAGATGGACGAGCCGGGCTTCACGTTCTTCATGAACACGCTGACGACCCTGGGCGTGATGGTCTCGTACTTCCTGCGCCGCCTGGGCGTTCCGACGCGCTGGATCAAGGTCGGGGCGCTCGGCCTCTGCGTGGTGTTCCTGTACGCCCTGCGCGGCGCCGGGCCGTTCGGGAGCATCCTCCCCCTGGAGGCGCAGACGAACCAGGACATGCTCCTGGCCTGCGCGCTCGCCGTCACGGCCACGTTCTTCTCGTTCCTGCTGCTCACCGACGACATGGTCGTTTTCACCTGCGTCTTCACCATCGCGCTGATCGGGCTGACCGGCACGGTGAACATCAACAACGAGCTGATCGCCTGTTTCCTGGTCTTTCTGGGGGCGGCGATCTTCCTGCTGGTCCACCAGAACTACCTCCGGAACCGCCCCCGGCAGGAGCCCCTGTCCTGGCGTGCCTGGCTGCGCATCCTGCGGACGCAGGTCGCGCTCGGCCTGGTCTGCGGCCTGACGGCCATCGTGATCGGTTTCCTGATCGCCATCCCCCTCCAGATGGCGGGCCGTAACCTGTCGCTGGCCGGCATCATCCAGCGGCTCCGGGTCTCGCCCTCCGCCGGCCAGGGCCTGGCCCCGCGGGGAGGCAGCAGCCTCGTCTTCGACGACCCGCAGCGCTTTGAAGTCGGGCTGGGGCCCGTGGACGACGACCGGCGCGTGGTGATGATCGTCGAGGGCGATAAGTCCTTCTACTGGCGGGGTCGCACCTTCGAGGAGTACACGGGCACGGGCTGGCAGAGCCGGCTGAGCGACCGGCGGATCCGCAGGCAGATCGAGCCGGCCGAGACCCTCCCGAACAGGGTGCGCGTTTTCCGCCTGCCCCGCGAGCGGCTCCCGCGGACCGCGGTGCGGCGCTATGTGCACCGCTTCCTGCCGCAGGGGGTGCCTTCCTACGCCCTGTACGGCGCGGCCGAGGCGCGGGTCGTGCGAGCCCCGCTGGAACGCATCAACTATCGCCTGGACAACACGATCGGCACCAGCCTGTGGAGCACGGGGGGCGACATGATCGAGGCGTACGAGGTCGAGTCCGAAGTGTCCGAGGCGACCGACGCCGAGTTGCGCCGCGCGGGCCAGACCTATCCATCCTCGATCAAGGTCGATTATCTGCTGCAGGGCGTGGACCCCGCGAACGAGACCTTGGTGCAGCTGGCCGCGGAAGCGACGGCGGGGTTTGACACCCCCTTCGAGAAGGCGGAGGCCATCCGCCGTTTCGTCGCCGAACGCTGCACGTACACACTGGACGCGCCCGCGGTGCCGCGCGACCAGGACGCGGCGGAGCATTTTCTGAACGTGACGCGGGAAGGCTACTGCGATCTGTACGCGACCGCCGCCACCGTGTTGTGCCGCTATGCCGGCCTGCCGGCGCGCGTCGCCACGGGTTTCCTGCCCGGAACGGCTTCGGGATCGAACCCGCGCCAGTACATGCTCAGAGGCATCGACCGCCACGCGTGGGCCGAAGTGTACTTCCCGGGCTACGGCTGGATCCCCTTCGATGCCACCACGGGGACGAACGTGGCCCAAGAAGACGTGGCCGTCCCGGGCGCGCCCGAGGCGGGGCCGCTGGAACGCCTCGTCTCGCGCGGCCCGCTCCCGCTCATCTTGCTCGCGGCCGGCATCCTGATCCTGTTGTACGTCTGCAAGACCGAGTTGTGGGACCGCTGGAGGCGCGGCGTTCCGGCATCGGCCGGCCGGGCAGGGGAGCAGCATGCCGCGCAGATCGCGGCGCTCTACCAGCGGTCGATCAAGGGAGTGGCGCGGCGCGGCGTGGCGCGCCCGCCGACGATGACGCCGAGCGCGTACGTGGCACGCGTCCGCGCGTACCTCGGCGACGACGTGGCGGACGCGCTGGCGCGACTGACCGCGCTGGCGGAGCGGGCGTTCTACGGCCCCGAGACCATCACAGAATCGGAGGTCCGGGAAGCGCACCGAACGGCGGCCGCCATCCGTGCGGCCGTCAAGGGGGCGAAAGGAGGGCGCCTTGGCCGCGAAACCGCCGCCGCGCGCTAAAACCAGGACCGAAGCGAAGGCGCCCGCCGGCCACGCTCCGGTGATCCTGATCACGGGGGTGGAAGCCGCGCGCAAGAACGCCGAAGCGGCCGCACTGGTGGAGAAACACGTCGCGGCCGACTGGGCCGACTTCGACGCCGAGACGCTGGACGGCGCGGCGGCCACCGCCGAGCACGCGCTGTCGGGCGTGGCGACCGTCCCCATGGGGGAAGGCCGGCGCGTCGTTCTGGTGCGGAACACGGAGCAGATGGAGCCCGACGAGCAGCGCCGGCTCGCCGGTGGCCTGGCGCGCATCCCCGGCTCCGGCCTGCTCATCCTGCTCACCGGCACCCCCGTCGTAGACGACGGCAAGACGAAACGGACTAGCGTCGTCCTCACGGAACTGGCGAACGCGGTCAAGAAAACCGGACAGGTGCTGGACTTCGCGCTTCCGCGGGCCGAGGACGTGCGCGGGTGGCTGCTCGCGGAGGCGAAGCGGCTGGGCAAAGCCATCGCCCCCGACGCGCTGGCGATGCTCTCGACTCTTCCGGGGCAGGACCTCCTCCGGGTGGGCAGCGAGCTGGCCAAAGCCGCCGCCCACGCGGGAAACGCGCCCACCATCGGGGCGCACGACGTCGAGGCGACCCTGTCTCGCACCCCCGACGACGTGATCTTCAAACTCTGCGATGCCGTCGGCGCGCGGCGGACGGCCGAAGCGCTCGGCCACGTTTCCACGCTGTTCCGCGGCGGCGGGCGGCCCGAATCCGTTGCCCCCCGGGCCCTGGTCCTTCTCGCGCGCCAGGTCCGTCTGCTGGCCCAGTTCAAATACCTTCAGGGGAAAGGGCTCGCGGGCCGCGGCGCAGGCGCCCTCCCCCCCGAGGCGGCAGCCCTGCTGCCCGGAGACGGCGCCGCCGCGACGCTCGCCAACCCGCGCATGGCGTGGATGGCGGACAAGTACGTCGGTCAGGCCCGCAACTTCACCGGGACCGAACTGGTCGAACGCATGGAACGCCTGCTGGAGGCCGACCTGAGGCTCAAAGGCATCACCGTCGGCGGCGATTCGCCACAAGCCGTGCTACAGCGCCTCATCGTCGAGTTGTGCTGAGTCCGAGTTCATGGCAAAACGAAAGAGGCCCGGGGACACGGAGGAAACTCCTCCGTGTCCCCGGGCCTCTTTCGTTTTGCCAACGATTTTCTATGCGCTGGCGGGCTGGGCGGCGGTCAGCGCCTGGGCGGCGCGCTTCATCAGGCGGGACTTGCGGCGCCCGGCGGCGTTCTTGTGGATGATGCCGCGCTTGGCCGCCTTGTCCACGACGCTGATCGTTTTGGACAGCACTTCGGTGATGGCGTCGGCCTCGCCCGTGGCGATGGCGGCCCGGGTCTTGCGGACAAAGGTCTTGATCTGCGACTTGGCCGCCTGGTTGCGCAGGTGGCGCTTGCGCGAACGGATGACGTCCTTCTTGACGGATTTGATATTCGGCACGTTCGTTTTTCCTCGATCTGAATTTGTGTGGCGGCCTTAACGCCCGCCGGATTGGTTCAATGCGGTCCGGACCGCGTATACCGCGGTTTCCACGCTCAATGCTCCGTCCGTCCCCAGCGGGACCACAAGCTTCCCGTTCAATGATACGCCTGCCGGGGTTTCAGGAAATGCGTCCACGTTCACAGCGCGCACACGGACCGGGTCCTTGCGCAGCGACTCGACGATCCCCATGATAGCGGAATGTACGCTCCCCGGGTTGGCCTGTACTGCCGGGGTCCAGCTCCAGCCGATGACCACCTCTGTTTTCGCGTCCTTGGCTCCCGCCGTCCAGGAGGGCGAAATACGGGCAAGGCTGTTGGCGCCTTCCATCGCTGCGGGCGACGACGGGGCCCTGGCCGGTTCGTTTTCCGGCGCCTCGCTCTCGGCGGCCGCTTCCGGCTCGTCGCCCCCCGTAAAGCGGCTCGCTGCGACGTTCAGCCCGACCATCATGGCCAGCAGCAATCCGACTATCAGGAGCAGAATCGGGGTTCGCGTCCGCATCGTCTCGCGTCTATGCCGTTTCGGGCAGACCGAGCGCGCGCAGCTGCTCCCCCGCTCCCGCGCCCGCCTGTAGCACCCGCCGCCGTATCTCCTCGACGGGCACCTGGGAGTGCGCGACCGCATCGCGCAGGAACCCAGCCCGGTCGGACGCCGTCAGCAGGTCCAGCGTCGAAATGCCCAGCGCCTCGGAAAGCTCGGCCAGACCGGGTGAGAGCGCGTGGATCTCGTCCTCGGCGCGGGCGCGCAGCATGCCCCGGGCGAGCTGCAGCTCGCGGATCGCCTGCTCGACCGGCGCGACCAGCACGCTGTACTCGTTGACTTTTTCCTGGATCGAACCCGCCGCTTCCGATGACATGCCCGCTCGCCACCCCTCGAAAAGACGCCCCTGCGCCCGACACAACATCGGTAAGTATAGCACGGAAGGGTTCGGGCGTCAAATGCGGTTGCCTCAGGAGTCGCCGCGCAGATAGACGCCGATGGTGCCGTGCAGTGAACTACCGGCTGCGGAAAGCACAAAGTCCACCTCCGTGGACTGGGAAGGACCGGGATTCTCCGGTGCATCAGTCGGCGGAGGCCGCCTTCGTGTCTTCCCTAGCCGGTAGTTCACTGCACGGCGAGATTCAGGATAGCTATCAGGCTGAGCAGTGACCACTGCAACACTGTCGTTGTCAGCATCAGCAGAACCATCGCCACGTGCCAAGCAGGAGACGCCATTTGTCGTTCGGAGCACCTACGCATCACCACACCGATCTTCGGGAGCGTCGTCGGGCCGAACACGAGCAACCCCACAACGAGAACGATCAGGATTTCCTGCGCGCCAAAACCGAACATGATGCCCGCCTTTCTCCGGTCGCGAAGGCCGCCGGTGCTACTTGAACGACGGCAGGATGATGCCGCGCATGATGACCTTCTGGGCGAACAGGAAGACGATCAGCGTGGGCAGGGCAGCGAGCGTCAGGGCGGCCATGATGACGTACTGCGGGGCGGTCGCCTGCAGATCGTAGAGCCAGACCATCAGGGTCCACATGCGGGGGTCCTGGCAGACCACGAGCGCGAAGAGAAAGGCGCCGTAGGAGGCGGTGAAGGCGTTCAGGGCGATCACGGAAAAGATCGGCATCGAGAGCGGGACCGTGATGCGCCGGAACATCGTCACCTCGGTGGCGCCGTCCAGGATGCCCGCTTCGTACAACTCCTTGGGCAGCGAGTCGAAAAAGCCCTTCAACAGAAAGATCGAGAACCCGGAGGCGAGGCCCGGCAGCACCAGGGCCCAGAAGGTGTTCAGCATCCCGAGGTCCTTGAGCAGCAGGAAGTTCGGGATCATCGCGACCTCGGCCGGGAACGCCATGGTCGCGAGCAGGAACAGCAGCACCTTGTACGCGTAGGGCAGCGGGTAGCGTGACAGGGCGTAGGCGCACAGGGGGTTGACGATCACGGCCGCCAGGATCGCCAGCAGGCAGAAGATGACCGTGTTGGCGACCGCGCGCCCGTGGAGCAGGATGTAGCCGGCGACGGCGCGGAAGTTACGGGTGGAGAACTCCGAACGCAGCGAGCGGGCGTTGTCGACCACATACTCCCAGTCGGCGCGCGCCTGCGGCGGGACGGCGTTGTCGAAGGATGACCAGTTCGTTCCCAGGGCAGCGTTCGCCGCGGCCACACTGGCGTGCTTCTCCTGGAGGGACGCACGCCACAGGTTCTCGGCGGAGTCGACGCGGAGCGCCTCGACCGGGGCGCGTCGGCCGACGAACTCCATCCAGTCCGTCAGGCGGTCGCCGGACGCGGGGAGCGGGTACGGGAATCCCGCCGTCGCCGCGTCCGGGCGCGTGCGCTCGGCCAGGAAGCGGCGCCACGCGGGCAGGGCCGACGCGTCCACGGACAGGATGCGCAGCGGGTACTTGGTTCGGACGAACGTTTCCCAGTCGGCGGCGCGGGCGTCCGCCGGCGGCGTGCGCGGAAGGGTGATCTCGGTCCAGCTCTTGTGGTCGGTGTTCCATTTCGCGTTCAGGGCCTGAAGGTCGTCTTCGTAGACCTCTTCCTTCAGGAACTTGCGGTACAGCGGGTCGGCCAGGCTGACGACGAGAAAGTCGGTCGGCAGGGACGCCTTGAAGGCCTGCCAGTCGGTCATCTTCGGGCTGGTCTCGGGGGTCCATTCGCGCCGGGCGGTCCGCTCGAACGGCGGCGTCACGCCGTCGAACGAGACGTTCTCCTCGGTCCAGGCCGCGTTCAGCGCCTCGATGCGGTTGCCGAACCGCTCGCGCAGGTGCTGCCGGTAGCGGAGCAGCAGCAGGGACGGGGCGTTGTCGTGCTCGCCGAAACCGGCCCGGGTGTGGATGGGGGGAAGGGTGCGGGCGAACGCCTGCCAGTCCGCCACGAGGGCGCGGGCGCCGCCCGCGCCCGCGGGCGGCGTCACGTCCCCCACCTTGACGTACTCGGCGCTGTGGGCGGTGTTCAGCTCGTCGAGGTTGTTGGCGTACCGATCCTCGATGTACTTGGTGTACAGGGCGGCGTCGTTGCGCAGGTACGGCGGGACGAGGGTGGCGAAGGTGTAGTCGTTGTAGTCGTTCTGGCTCTTGGTGGCCGTCGAGACCATCAGGAGGAACGGGTAGACGGTCGTGAGGGCGCCGAGGATGAGCACGGCATACAGCGCCCCCAGGCCCACCCGCACCCGCCACGAACAGCGCCCGACCGTGGCGATGTGGCTCATCGCGCCTTGGGGGTCTTGTTCTGGCCGTTCTGCGCGGCGGCGGCGCGGCGCTGCTGGAGGAACGCCTCTTCCGCCTGCTCCAGGTCCGTCAGCTTCGCGCGCCGGACGGCGCTGTCGGTCCCGCTCTCGCTCGCGCCGTCGGCGTTCCGGGCGGCCGACGCCACGTCGCTCTCGCCCGAGGACGGGTCCACGGCCTTCGCCGCTTGCCCGACCGCCTTCGCTTCCTGCGCCTGGGCCGGGGTCGGCGCGGGCGCGGCGGGGGCGGACTGCGCGGCGCGTTTGGCGGCGCCCCGGTCCGGCTGGAGGTCGCCGACGGACACGAGCACGGCGTAGTTCAGCGAGAACGCACGCTCGCGCTCGCCGGTCCGCCCGCGCGCCTCCTCGGACAGGCCGTCCAGCCACTTCTGGCGCATCGCCTTTTCGCCCTCGTCGTGGCGCGCCTTCACTTCTTTGGGCAGCGTGTCCCGGTCCACCTGGACGGCCGCCTCTTCGCCGTACACCTTCAGCACGGTCCCCCGCAGCCCGCTGTAGTGGGGGTAGTACAGCCCGCTCTTGACGTCCTGCGGGGTCTGTTCCCGCTGCGCGATCACGACCGCGTCTCCCTGTTTCACCTTCGCCATTTGCCTTCACCAACCAAGCGTTTTGCTGGCTCCAGTGTACGATACGCGGGGGCGGTTGTCAATGCAACGTGTCCACTCCGGGTGTTTGGTCTCCCCAGCCCGGCGTTCAGGCCGGGACGCAAAAGTCAGGCGAAGTTACGCCGCCTTTTAGCCAGCTCCCTGCCCCGGACGATACAGCACACTGGGAACTTGATTCCTCGGAAAGACACGACAATGCACACGGAGACGATCTTTACGACCGCCAACGGCCACGCCGCGGCGGCGACGGCGGCGGGGCCGACGGACTGGCGGCGCGAGGCGATGGCCGAAGCGATGCGCTGCGCCGCCGACGACGGCACGCCGCAGCACATCCTGCTGGGCGCGCTGCACCGCCACCTGCCGGGGGGCACGGCCCGCGTGTTCTGGGAAGACCGCAACCGGACGCTGGAAGCGTTCGCCCGCCGCCTTTCCGGCTTCGCGCCCCTGATGGGCTCGGCGCTCCGCAAGGAAGAGGCGAACCCGCCCTACCCCGTGTACGGCTGGTGGCGCGGGACGAACGGCGAGGACGTGTACGAGGTCGTACTCGCGCCCGACTTCCACGGCGACGGCGACTTCCTCGTCGTCGGCCCGGACGCCGAGCGCGTGAACGCCCTTGCCGAGCGCGTCATCGAGGACGCGACGCGCAACGTGTGCCGCTGTTTGCGCTACACCAGCGGCCAGTGGCACGACGCGCCCGAGATGCAGGAGGAGGTCGAGAAGACCTCGTGGGACGACATCGTGCTCGCGCCCACGATGCTGGCCGACATCCGGCGCACCATCGCCGCCTTCTTCACCCAGCGCGACACGTTCCGCACGCTCCGCTTCCCGTGGCGGCGCGGCGTGCTGCTGGTGGGGCCGCCGGGGACCGGCAAGACGATGGTCTGCAAGGCGGCGGCGCGGGCGCACCCCGAGGTGCCGTTCCTGTACGTGCGCGACCTGCGGAGCTGCCGCGACGCGACTCTGGACATCTTCGCCCGCGCGCGCAAGCAGACGCCGTGCATCCTGGCCTTCGAGGACATCGACGGCCTGTTCGACAAGGAGAACCGGACGGTCTTCCTCAACGAGATGGACGGCTTCCGCGACAACGACGGCCTGCTCATCATCGCCTCGTCCAACCACCCGGAGCGGATCGACGAGGCCCTGCTGAAGCGCCCGTCGCGCTTCGACCGCGTCTACCACATCGGCCTGCCGGAGCGGGCCGAGCGCGCCGAATACTGCCGGCGGCTTCTCGTGCGCCTGCCCGAGACGGCGCCGTCACTGGACGCGACCGCCCTGGCCGAGCAGGTGGCGGACCTGACCGAGGGCTTCACGCCCGCGTACCTCAAGGAGGCCTTCCTGTCGGCCACCTTGCAGATGGCACAGGAGGGCCTGACCATGCTGGACGAGTCGTACGCGGTCGCCGTCCTGGAGCAGGTGGACACCCTGCGCCGCTACCTGAAGAAGGCCAAGAACGCCGAGGCCATGGCCGATTTCGTCAGCGCCTCCGCCGACAACATCGGCTTCCGGGCGCGGTAAGACGGCCCCGCCCTCACCCCCCGGCCCCCTCTCCCAATGTCCCCGCTTCGCGGATGGGAGAGGGGGAGGAAGACGGGGGGAACGGGGAGGTCAAGGGCGACGCATGCGTCGCCCTCCCCCACGCGCTGCCGGCCCTGCCCGCGCCGACCCGCACCCATCTCCGTAACAGGCACCCCCTCTCCCACCGGCGCAGCCGGAGCATTTGGGAGAGGGGGACGGGGGGTGAGGGCGGGACCAAGGAGGGTGAGGGCCGCCTTACCGTTTACAACCCCCCTGCCATCTGCTATAATGCCCGCGACTCAGCGACGCGAAAGGCCCGAACGAGCAGCCGTGGATGTGCGCGAGGTCCGGACTCCGGCGGAGTGGGACCGGTGCGAAGAGGATTGGCGGCGCATCGCGGAAACGTCCCCCCACGCCACCGTTTTCCAGACCTGGGAATGGGCGCGCGCCTGGTGGCAGCACTTCGGCGGGCGGCGGCGGCTCTGGGTCCTCCGGTTCGCGCAGAACGGCGACACCCTCGGGTTCGCCCCGCTGTTCCTGCCGCCGCCGGGCGCGCCGCTGCGGGTCGCGCGCTTCATCGGCACCGGCGGCTCGGACTATCTGGACCTGCTGGCCGCGCCCGGCCATGAGGCCGACGTGTCCCGCGCCTTCCGGGCGTTTCTGGGCACGAGAGTCGGGGACTGGGACTGGGCCGATCTGCAGCAGGTGCGCCCGGAGGCCGCCATCGCGCAGGAGGCCGGCGACGGGGCCGGGCCGGTGCGCGTGGCGCGGTGGCCCGGCGAGACGTGCCCGTTCCTGGCGCTGCCCGCGGACTGGGAGGCGTTCCGGAAGGGCCTGGGCAAGAAGCTGCGCGGCAACATCGGCTACTACGAGCGGGCTGCCGAAAAATTGTACGCCGTGCACGGGCGCCTGGCGACGGCCGAAACGCTGGAGGCGGACCTGGAGGCGTTTTTCGAGCTGCACCAGCGGCGCTGGAACCGGCGATGGCTTCCCGGCGCGTTCGCGGCGCGGGCGGCGCGCGGGTTCCACGCGGACGTGGCCGGGCGGCTCCTGAGCCGGGGCTGGCTGCGGCTGCACACCCTGTCGCTGGACGGCACGGTCCAGGCGGCCCTGTACTGCTTTCAGTTCGGCGGGCGCTGTGCGTACTACCTCGGCGGTTTCGAGCCCGAGCATGCGCGCCTGTCGCTGGGGACGATCCTGACGGCGCGGGCGATCCGGCACGCCATCGAGGCGGACGGCGCGCGGGAGTTCGATTTCCTGCGGGGCGACGAACCCTACAAGTACGGCTGGGGAGCGCAGGACCGGTTCAACCAGCGCATTTCGGTAACGCGCGCGGGGGTGCGCTCCCGCGTGATGGAGGCGAGCGGGCGGACCATGCTGCGTGCGGAGATGGCGCTGAAGGGCTGGATGCACCGTCGGCACGGCGCGCGGCCTGCGGTGAAGCGCGGTGACTAAAGCCGCCGGGGCGTTTTTCCGCTTCGTCTTCGGCTTGCTGATTCTGATCGCGCTCGGGTACAACACCTGGCAGGTGCACACGCTGCGGGCGGAGGTCGAGACGCTGAAACGGCAGCGGGCCGCAAGTGTCAAAGCAGACACGGCCAGGTCCCGTCCGCCGACGAAGACCGCCGCCACCGGGGCGGATACCCCGCTGGCGCGGGCGCGGCGGCACACGGAGCGTGCGCGGGAGTTTTTGCGTACAGGGAAATACGCGGACGCGCAGCGCGAGGTGCGTGCCGCGACCGAGGCGCTCAAAGAGGCGTCCCGAGACGCCCAGGACACCGGAAACGACGCGCTCCGCGAGGCCCGCGGAGCCCTGCGCTCTTTAACACAGGAAGTGGAACGACTCTGGAGGCGTTCCGGCGGCAAGGAAAGCGAGAAACCACGATGAGATGGACACGGACAACGCGGCGGCGGGCGGGGGCGACGCTTCTGGCGGGCGCCGCGCTCGGCGCCATGACCTTCGGGGGCGCGGTGGTGACCGGCTGCAAGGCCCGGTTCGGCAACATGCTGTCCAAATCGGACGAGATCCGGCTGGGGCAGCAGGCGGCCCGGGACATCGAGCGCAAGAACCGGGTCGAAGACGACCCCGCCATCAACGCCCGGATGCAGCGCATCGCGTCGCGCGTCTTCCCGCACGCCGCGCGCGACTTCGACGCCCCGTTCACGATCAAGGTGATCGATTCCAAGGATGTCAATGCTTTCGCCCTGCCCGGGGGCCCGATCTACTTCTACCGGGGGCTGATCGACCTGGCCGAAAGCGACGATGAGATCGCGGCGGTCCTCGGGCACGAAGCGGCGCACATCACCCGGCACCACTCGGCCAAGCAGATCTCCGACGCCCAGGGCAAGAGCGTACTTCTGGACATTTTGACGCAGGGCAGAGGGGGCGCGGTCCAGACGCTGGCGGGGCTGGGCCTGGTCCTGGACCAGCTCAGCTATTCGCGCGGCGACGAGAGCGAGTCGGACGAGGTGGGGTTCCGCTACTTCACCGCCGCAGGGTACGATCCCGCCGCCATGGCCTCGTTCTTCCGCAAGATGAAGGCGAAGAGCAAAGGCAGCGGCGGGCCGGAGTGGCTGTCGTCGCACCCGGTGACGGACCAGCGGATACGGCGCTCGGAGCAGCGGGCCGCCGAGTACACCCGACAGCGCTCCGCGCTCCGGTGACCGATCGGGATCGCCCCGGCCGGACGGAGGTAGCCGTTTGAAGGTCTGCGCCATCGTGCCGGCGTATAACGAGGCGGGGCGGATCGCGGCGGTGCTCGACGCGCTGGCCGGCGCGTCGCTCGTCGACGAGACCATCGTCGTCGACGACGGCTCGTCCGACGGCACGCACGACGCAGTCCTGGCACACCCGGCGACGCAGGCGGGCCGCCTCCGCGCGCTCCGCCTGCCCCGGAACCAGGGCAAAGGGGCGGCGATGCGCGAAGGCGCCGAGACCACCGACGCCGACGCGCTGGTCTTCTTCGACGCCGACCTGGTCGGGCTTTCGCCGGAGCTTGTGGACGCGCTGGTCCGCCCGGTCGCCGACGGCGAGGCCGTCATGGCGCTGGGCGTTTTCCGGCACGGGCGCGGGGCGACGGACCTGTCGCAGATCCTCGTGCCCAACATCACCGGCCAGCGCGCCATACGCCGCGACGTGTTCCTGGCCATCCCCTGCCTCGCCCACTCGGGCTTCGGCGTCGAACTGGCCATCACGCGCTACATCATGGAGGAGGGCCTGCCGATGACGCGCGTCATCCTGGGCGGGGTCACCCACCCGATGAAGGAGGAGAAGCTGGGCTTCCTCCGCGGCGCCGCGGCGCGCCTGCGCATGTACCGGCAGATGCTGCCCTATATGCTGCGCCCGCGCGCCCGTCGTCCCCGGAAGTCACGGCGATAACATGGCCCTTTTCCACGATCTGCAAGCGCTCCACGCGGTCCACGCCGTGGACTCCAAGATCCTCCGCGCACGGAAGGAGATCGCGGCGCTCGACACGGGCAGCGGCCTCGCGGCCGAGTACAACGCCGCCAAAGCCGAGGCGGAACGGCTCCGCGCCGCCGCCGTAAAGGCGCAGGCCGAGCAGCACGACGGCGAGATGCGCCTCCAGAGCATCGAGGACAAAACAAAGCAGGTCCAGAAGACCCTCTATTCCGGCACCGTCGCCGGCCCGCGGGAACTGGAGAACCTCCAGAAGGAGATCGAGATGCTCGGGCGGCAGCGCGGCGACGCGGAAGAGACGGTACTCCTCGCCATGGACGTCGCGGCGGACCGGACCAAAGCGGCCGACGCCGCACAGGCTGCCCTCGACGCCCTCGCCGTCCGCTACCGGGCCGTGCGGAACCGGTATAAAGAGCGGCACGCGGCCCTGACTGCCGAGATCGCGACGTTGGAAACGGAACACGCTGTGGCGGCCAAGCCCGTGCCCGCCGCCCTGCTGACCCGGTACGAAGGCCTCCGCGCCAAGAAGGGCGGCATCGGCGCGGCCGTCGTCGATGCCGACGGCACGTGCGGGGCGTGCCACACCCGGCTGAACACCGGGCTTGTGGACGATGCCAAGGCGGCCGCGTCCGTCCAGGTCTGTGAATACTGCGGTCGTATTCTTATCCCGGCCTCGTTCGCCGCCCATGGCTAAGTACGTCCTCGCGACCGACGGCGCGGCGAAGGGGAACCCGGGCCCGGCCGGCATCGGGGTCGTGCTGTATCGCGACGGCGAGACCGAGCCGGTGGCGGCCATCGGCGAAAGCATCGGCACGGCCACCAACAACGTCGCCGAATACCGCGCCCTGCTGCGCGGCCTGAGCGAGGCGCTGCTGCGCGGAGCCTCGGAGATCGAGGTGCGCACCGATTCCGAGCTGATGGCCCGGCAGATCCAGGGCCGCTACCGCGTCACGTCCCCGCAGCTCCTCCCGCTCCACGCCGAGGCGCAGAACCTCCTGTCCCGCTTCGAGAAGTCCCGAATCACGCACGTCCTGCGCGGCAAGAACGCCCTGGCTGACAAGCTCGCGAACCAGGGTGTCGCCGCCGCACTGGGTAAAAAGCCGTCCCCCGGACCGGAAACCCGGAAGCCCCCCAAAGTCACGTTCCGGCACACACACTCACACGAAGAGGGCGGGGAGCGGCTGACCTGGAACGTGGAGCGGCTGTGGGACCTGGCGAAGGAGCTTCCCGTTCAGGCCGTCCCGCTGGCGAGCGTCGAGGCGGTCCTGGACGAGGACTGCTGGTTCGGCGGCAAAGCCCCCACCCTCCGCGACGTCGCCAAACACGCCCGGCGCATCTACGAGGCCGACTTCTCGAACCCGATCCTCCTGGCCGCCTCCGGGCGCCTGATGGACGGCGGCCACCGCATCGCCCGGGCCTGGCTGGAGGGCAGAACGGAGATCGACGCCGTGCGGTTTTCCGAGGACCCCGAGCCGGACCTGCGCGAGCCGGTGTAAAGGCCCTCACCCCCGTCCCCTCTCCCCCGCCTTCCGCTTCCCGGGGGGAGATGTGTGCCTGGGG
>CADCTO010000569.1 GCA_902805585.1 uncultured Armatimonadota bacterium
GCTTCGACATCGTGTCGGTCATCTTCGCCATCGTCCCGGTCTTCGGGTCGATGCGGTAGACGGCTTCCTTGATCTCCAGCGCGCCCTTGTTCCCCTCGTAGTGCATCATGCTGCCGTAGCCGGGGTCGGTGAACCAGATGCCGCCGTCGGGGTGGACGACGACGTCGTTGGGCGCGTTCAGCGGCTTGTCCTGCCAGCGCTCGGCCAGCACGGTCACGGCCCCGCTGTGCTCGTAGCGCACGACGCGCCGCGTGCCGTGCTCGCAGGCGATCTGGCGCCCCTCGAAGTCGAAGGTGTTGCCGTTGCTGTTGTTGGACGGGTTGCGGAACGTGGAGACGTGCCCGTCGTCCATCAGCCAGCGCATCTGGACGTTGTTCGGGATGTCGCTCCACAGCAAATACTTCCCGACCGCGTTCCAGGCCGGGCCTTCCGCCCACATCAGCCCGGTGTGCAGGCGCCGGATGGGCGTGTTGCCGAGTTTGTACCGGTTGAACCGATTGTCGAGCGCAATGATGTCGGGGTCCGGGTAACGGCCCGGCGCCGCGTCGGGGCCATAGTCACGCGCCGGCGCCGGCGCCGCCTGCCCGAAAGCCCGTCGCGCGGCCAGTGTCGCCGCGCCGCCCAGCAGAACGCGCCGGCTCACGCGCGCCGCCTTTTTATCGCGCGCCGGTTGTTTCGTCTCGTCGTCATTGTCGTCCGCCATTCCGGTTCTCCACCTCCGCATTTATTCACTGATGTTCAACTCGCAGCCCATCCAGGCTAGTATCTGGTACTGGGAAGCACCTCACCACGGTTCGCCCGTGATAAACCTCATGAATTTCCTGAACGGGGTTCGGCTTCTGCCAACCTTTCGGTATGCCGGCGTCGCGAAGTGCGTCCTGAAATTCGGCACAGAACGTGTATCCCGGCCAGTCCGCAAAGAACGGCAGCGTCAGCGGCCCTTGCATGCGCCCCGCTCCAGGTTTGAAGTGGATTTCCAGCACGTCGGCGCTGACGCCCGGAAAACCCGGGTTGGCTGGTTTGGGGGCGGGGTTCTCGACGGCCTGCCCCAGAGCGGAGAGGAACCGCCCGATGCGCCTACGGTCCGTGAGGGTCACCCCCCTTTCCGGGACGCCGGTGAGTCCGCTGCCGACCAGATGGATCGCAGCGACGTCGCGCACGTTTATGTCCTGGACCAGCCCGCGCGTGTGCCGGTCCGGCACCCAGCCTGCCTGATCACGGTTGGCCGGGTTCGGGCGCCCTTGGGAAGCGTCGTTCCCCTGCCTCTGTCTCGTTTGAACCCAAAGACAACCGGATACCACCGCGACAACCGTTAAGACGGATAAAAACACGCTCCTTCGATTGCGAATTTTGCCGTACAAGTAGGGTAGCCCCACGTCCGATATCCGATTTCGTCCGCTGGCGGCCCGCCTTTTCGCGGCGCGCCTACCGTCCCGACAGCCAGTCCGCGATCGCCTCGGCAGACAACGGCGACGGCTCGACGCGCAGCGGGACCTTCCGGGCGCGGTATCCGGCCGCGATGACCTTGGGCCGGAACGTCGTGCCGGCGTTGTGCAGACAGAGGGCGTTCGGGAGGGCGAGCAGCGCGGCGCTCCGCACGTCGCCGGCCCGCCGCAGCCCCGGTGCGTACAGGCGCTCGACAAAGGCCCGATCCTCGTTGCCGTCGAACCCGTCCACGTCGGCGACGGTGCTGCCGGGGACGGCGTCGGCCGACACGCCCCGCGCCAGCAGTGCCCACAGCCCCGCCGGCCCCACGCCCACCAGTTCCACCCGCGCGTACCCCTGCCGCTTGAGCGCCCCCAGCGCGTCCACGATCTCCTGGACGCGGTCCCCCAGCGGCGTGCGGTTATAGGTCGTGAAGAAGTTATCCCTGAGCGCGGGCGGCGCGACGTCGATGGGCGGAAGCGTCAGCGCCTCGACATGAAAGCCCCGGGCCGCGAGCGCATCCCGCACCGGCGCATCGGCGGCGCCCGCGCCCGCGACGGAAACCAGGAGCGCCGCCCGTTTCGCGCCCCCGGATGACGACGCCTCCGCTTTCACTTTATCGGGCACCTGTACCGCGAGGGAATGCCGCAGCGCCGGGAGCAGTGCGTCCCGGAAGCGTTTGGCGCTTGCCGGGTCCCTGTCCTTCGGCCACAGCGCGGCCAGTTGTTTCTCGTGGTCCGCCCGCAGCGCCGCGATCAACGCCGCCGCATCGCGCGCGTCCTTCGGCGGCGGGTTCTGCGCGTTCCAGACGCGAAGCGCCGCCACGTCCAGGTCGAAGGGCTTTTCGGCGTAGTCGCCTTCCCCCTCGGGGCGCTTCTGGAGCCAGCGGCCGAACCATTCGTACATCGCCTCGCGGCTTTCGACGTTGTAGTTGTGCTGGTAGTTGAACTGGCGCACGGCGGTCCGCTCGCCCGCGCCGTACAGGTCGTAGACGCGTTTGAGCGCGGGCCACTCTATCCGAGGGTTGTCCTTGGTCCAGTCCCCGGTCGCGGCGACCAGAAGCTGCGGGCGGGGTGCGGCCAGCGCGGCGATCTCGACGTTGTCGGTCCCGACGCGCAGGCCGGGGGCGTTCTCGCACAGACAACCCACTTGCATGTGGGCGGACACCATGTTGACCGGGACCGAGACCTTGATGCGCTCGTCCACGGCGGCGAGCAGGAACACCTGCGTCCCGCCGCCCGAGGCCCCGGTCGCGCCGATGCGCTTCTTATCGACATCGGGCAGGCTCTCGACATAATCCACCGCGCGCAGACTGTTCCAGAGCTGGAGCCCGAGCACGCTGACGTTCGACAGCCACGGCTCCAGCCCGGCCGCGAACCCCCGGTGCGGGAGCTGGGGGGAGGTGTCGTTGTAGCCGACCATGTCGTAGGCGAACACGACGAACCCCTGCCGCGCGAGGTTCACCCCGATGGCGACCAGGTTCCCGCGCCCTTCCCCCGGCGGCGCGGGCGGCGGCGCGGCGCGCGGCACGTCCTCCTGCCGCTCCAGACGACCGTTCTCCCAGTGCCCGTGCGGGTTCACGATGGCCGGGAACGGGCCTTTCCGGTTCTTGGGCTGGTACAGGTTGCCGCAAAGAAAGAAACCCGGGTACGCCTCGATGGCGACGTTCTCGACGATGAAATCCGGCCCTTCCAGCCGCCCCGTGACGCGCGGGCGCAGCGGCGTCTTCTCCGGCATCGGCCACAGACCCGCGCTGAACAGGATCTGCCGGCGCAGCGCCGCCGCTCGGGCCTCCCATTGCACGCGGCTGGCAGGCGGCGAAAAAAGGTGCGGGGTGTCCAGGGTTCGTGGAGGCATAGTCGCTTTCTGTGCAACTGATGGGGCGACGAGCATGAAGGAGAAGGCGGCGAGTAGGGAAGCGGCTGCCGCATTCGACGCCGTGCGCCGGGTCATTCGCCGAAGACCCGGCGCAGGTAGCGCAGGCTTTCGCGTGCGATGGTCTCCGGGTCCGGCGTGTAGTCGAACACCTCGACCGAAACGCAGCCGCCGAAGCCGCACTCCCTCAGCGCGGCGGCGATGGGCACGAAATCCGTCTCGCCGAAGCCCGGCCCGCGCCGGTTGGCGTCGTTGGCGTGGAAGTGCTCCACGAGCGGACAGAATTCCCGGATGATCTCGGCCGGCGGGCGATCCTCAGCGCACAGGCTCTTCGCGTCCAGCATCAGGCGGAACCGGGGGTGGTCGATCTCGCGGACCATGCGCGCCGCCTCGGCCGCCGTCTGGATGAAGTCCGCTTCGGGCGCCGGCAGCGACTCCTGGCAAAGGGTCACCCCGCGCGCTTCGAGGTCGAGCAGGACGGAGCCGAACGCGTCCCGGGTCCGCTTCCAGGCCCCCTTGACGTCCCCGTCCTCCAGGGTCCGCTGCTTCGGCGAGCCGAAGACCATCACCGGCGCCCCCACATCCCCGGCGAAGTCGATCAGCACCTTCAGGTAGTCCACGGTGCGGCGGCGTACGGCGCTGTTTTTCGTGTGGATATGGAGCCCCGGCGGCGACGCCAGCAGCCAGTGCAGCCCGACGATCTCCAGCCCGCAGTCCGCGGCAATCTGCTTGATCTCGCGCCGCCGATCCGCCGAAACATCTTCGATCGAGGGTCCGAACGTGAAGGGGGCGATCTCGACACCGTCGTAGC
>CADCTO010000570.1 GCA_902805585.1 uncultured Armatimonadota bacterium
GTGGTGCTCATGAAGTTGCGGCGGCGGAACTCCTCGGCCACGGTCGCGCTGGCGTTCCACGACAGCCAGTAGTGGCGCACCTCGAACGGCGGCGCGTAGGCGTGGTCCAGACGCCCGACTTTCAGGGCGGTATGCGTCGGGATGCACTCGCCGAACTCGGTAGGCAGGTACCAGCGGCAGCCCCACGCCTGGAGCAGGTGCGCGACCGCAAAGTAGTGCGACTCGTCGTTCGTTCCTGCCAGAAAGACGCGGTTCCCCTTCCGCTGCGCCAGAATCGCGTCCGCCCGCACCACGGGTTCTTTCTTCGCCACCCGGTCGAGCCGGCCCATGAGAGATGATTCCGCCCTCAACGCCTCCGCCCCGACGAAGAACACGGGCGTCGCGGCTTTCTGCGCGGCGGCGATGGCGTCCGGCGTGTCGGCCAGGGCGGGCGTCGCCCCGCTCATGAGGCCGATGTACTTGGCCAGGTCCGCCGCCGCCCGTTTCTCCCAGGGACCCGCCGACGGTGACACGACGATAACGGCTTCCGTGCGCCCACTCGCGGCGATCACCAGGTCGTCCCCGCCCGCCGCGCTACCGGCCGTCTGGGCCTGGAGGGCAGAAGCAAGGCACGTCAGCAGTAACGTGGCAGCGAGCGACATAAACCGGCGCAGTCTCATGCGGGAGTTCCTTCCAGACCTACTGCTTGCGAATGTCGAGCCCGTCCTTGCGCGCGACTTCGCGCGGGACAAGCAGGGCACCGGGCGAGGCGGCGAGGACGTTCGGGACGTTGAAGAACCAGAAGTGTCCGAACGAAGGGTTGCGGAAGCGCCACGGCTTGCCGTCCATGCCCGCCGGGACCGGCACGATCACGAAATCCCCGTCGACGTTGACGTCTTTGACGACACCACCCGACGGGTCGAGCACCTGATGCGGGCCGCCCGCCTGATACGCGGTCTGGGCGTAGTAGTACTCGATCTGCTTCGTGCCACGCGGGACGTAGAAGTACATGTCCTGCATGACGGCGACGGTCCGGTACCCCTTGTCGTTCTGAAGCGGGATCGAGACGACGCGCCCCGGCGCGACTTTGATGGACCAGAGCGCCCCGCCGTCGGTGTAGTCCAGGTAGTACAGGCCGGGCCCGGGTACCGGGGCGCGCAGCGTGAACGGCGTGCCGCCTTTCGGGCGCTCATAGCGTAGTTCTTTACCGGACGCGTCCTTGATCCAGTACTGGTGGATGCCGTTGTACAGCGTTCCCGGGTCGATGTCCATCTCCAGCGGCTCGCCGTTGAGGCTGTAGAACGCGTAACGCGAGCCTTCCTGGTACTTCTGGAACGTGGCGACCGGGGGCGGGCTGCCGGGAAACCGCACCGGCACCAGATCGTCGGAGAACCGCTTCTGCTTCCCGACAGGGCGGGGCTGGAAGAACGTCAGTACCTCCCGCCATTCCCGGTCGGTCTCCTCCCGCGTGTACGGCGTCTTGATCTGCCAGGCTTCCGGGCCTTCGCCGCCCCGCGGCTTCCACCCGTTCTGGCGGATCGCCTCCCAGTGCGTCAGGTACGAGAAACGCGTCCGGTACACGTTCCGCATCGTGTCCAGCGAGATGGCGTTTTTCTCCTGGTCGTCCTTCGCCGCTTTCATCCGCCAGTACAGGTACTCGTAGCGGAGATAGTGCTTGATGTCGTCGATGCGGGCGAGGACGTCCGGCCGGCGCGCGGCGCGGCGCGCCGCTTCGTCCACGTCACGGACGGCGAGGGCCATCAGGTGCCTGCTCAGGAGCGGCTTGTTGCCGGCGTCGATGCGCTCGTAGTAGCGCTTCATGGCCGGGGCGGCGGGGCCGAAGGCTTTGGCGTAGAAGTCGTCCAGGATCGCAGAAAGGTCGGCGTCCGGGTTCCACATCAGTTTGTTGGCGACGTAGTAGCCGCGCCCGTTCGGGCCCCAGTTGTTGCTGCTTTCGGCGTCCATGCTGGTGGCGTTGCGCCGGGCGTGGTCCCGGATGCCGTCGCGCACCGCGGTGACGTTGGCCGCCGCGCCGCCCGGGATGTGGTCGTAATCGAACAGCCAGACGGAATAGTAGTCGTAGAAGCCCATGTTTTTGCAGCGCCGGGGCCACGCGGCGAGGCGTTCGGCGGCGGTCATCTTCCCGAAGCTGGCGGGGACGAACTGCACGTGCACGTCGGGTTCCAGGTCGAACGACGGCGCGTCGGCGTGGGCGCTGTAGGTGTACAGGCCCACCATCTTGCCCGGGTACGCCTTCCGGACGGCCCGGGCCACCTCGTTCGCGAGGCCGAACACGCGGTCGGAGACGCTGCCCAGCTTCGCGCACTCGGCACACTCGCAGTGCGCCGGGGTGTCCGCCGGATCGACCGACACCATGTCCGCGCCGGGGTTGTTCTCCAAGAAGTCCATCGCGTGATCGACGACGAGCTTCCGCAGGCCCGTGTTGCTCACGCAGAATTGGGCGCCCTCGCGCTTTCCGCCGACGAGCGCGCGGTATTCGGGGTGCGCGTCGAACTCGGGTTTGTGGGCGGCGAGGATGTTTTCCCAGGCGTGGCCGGCGTTGACGTGGAACGACTGCGCCTGCCGGTTGTGGCGGCGCCAGCTCTGGTACTCCGCTTCGGGGCTCAGCCCGGTCGCCGGGTTCACTTCGCCGCCGAAGCTGGTCCCCCACCCGTACCAGATGCGCCGCGCCAGGATAGACGGGCGGTCCGTGATGTCGCGGCCGAAGCGGAGCGTCGGGATAGTGGGCACGACCTCCCAGGTCTTCGACGGGAAGAACCAGCGACAGCCCAGCTCCTCCAGAAACCGGAAGGCGGCATGCGGGACGGCCATCTCGGTCGCGCCCAGCAGGAGCAGGCGGGTCGGCGTGGTGCGGATGGCGTAGGCCTCGCGGCCGTCAAAACCGTTGCGGATTTCGAGCGCCTTCGCCAGAGCGGGCACTGGAAAGTCGCGGACGGTGCCGAGCACGATGCCCGAAGCGCCGTCTCCTGTTTTCACTTCGAAGCGTGCGCCCGTGATGCGCTGAAGGTAGACCGCCAGTTCAGCGGCGGCGGCTTTCGTGGACCCGGAGGCGGCCGCGGAGACCACGACCGGCATCAGGGCCCGGTTCCCACGGGCGAGCAGAATCGTCGCCGAACTCTTGTTGGAGTTGCGCGTGACCGCGCTGATGGCGGCAGGCCCCTCCACCGGTCGCGCGGCGCTCGGGGCGGCCGGCGCCCCGCTCGGAGCACCGGAGACGGGCTGCGCGGTCACGAGGAACAGCAGGGGCCACAGGGTGAACCACAGGCAGGCCCGCGCCCGTCCTCGCCTCATCGCGGGAACCAGCGGTCGATCTGGTCCGCGGGAAGGCCGCTGCCGTATTCGCTCACCTCGAACGCCTCCGCACAGCGCACCGCCGCGCCGTGCTCCTCGCCGTAGCGCGCGACGAGATGTTCGCGGTATCGGTCGGCCACTCCCGCGTCGCGGCGCACCTGACGCTCGCGCAGCCAGGCCAGCCGTTCGGCGTCGCCCGCGGGCACCTGGTCCTCGTAGCCGCCGTCGTAGGCCAGCCACTCGTACATCTGGGATTCGTGGCAGTGGAGCATCCGGGCCTTGGTGTCCATCACGTCGTCGATGGCGACGACCACGTCGGGGGTGAACGGCGCGGGCTTCTGGAAACTGTCCTGCATATACAGGATGATCGGCGTATGGGTCAGGTGCGGCACGAGCGGGGCGATGTTCGGGACGCGGATGAGGTACGAGGCGTCCTGCACCAGCATGCCCGTCCGCCGGTGGTCCGGGTGGTAGTCGTTGGTGCGGTGCGTAAACACGAGGTCCGGCCGAAACGCGCGGATCAGGCCGATGAACCGCTCGCGCGTCGCCAGGTCCGCTTCGAGCCGCCCGTCGGGGTAGTCGAGCACGTCGTATTCGATCCCGGCCACCTCCGCGACGCGGCGGGTCTCCTCCCACCGGCGCTGAGCGAGCGAGCCGCCCCCCATCCGGTGGTGCCCGGCCTCGCCGTTGGTCGCCGAAACGAACTTGACGGCGTGTCCCTCCGCTCGGTATCGTGCCGCCAGGCCGCCGGTCTTGAACTCGCAGTCGTCGGGGTGCGCGCCGATCATCAGCGCACGGATGGGTTCCTGTTGCAA
>CADCTO010000571.1 GCA_902805585.1 uncultured Armatimonadota bacterium
GCGGGAGCAGGGGAGAGGGGAAGGGGGTGAGGGCCGACGGTCGAGGCCGCGCGCCGAGAACGGCGCGCAGGCTCTTTTTGTTCACGGGTCATTTTCTTGGCTCGTTCCAGAAAATCAGTGGGTTATACTGCCGCCATGGTTCGTGACGAGGCGGAGAATCCGGGCGGGGAGTGGGTCCGGCGGCTGCGCGCGGCGGGGCTGCGCGTGACCTCGGGGCGCCTGGCCGTCCTCCACGCGCCCGCCGGGGTGCCCTGCGAGCCTACACCGAGGACGGCAACTGGGATCTGGTGGGCTTGCTGCCCCCACGCTTTTTTCGCGCCGGCCCATCCCGGCGCCCATTGCCCCGGCAACGGCGTGCCCCGGCAACAGCACGGCGGCTCCCGCGCCACGATGCAACCTCCCGCCCGCTCGACGGTCCTTACGAATGGGCGGCACACGCCCTTGACAGGCAGGCAAGCGTGTTATACGATTCGTAGCGTCGGCTGCGGACCCGTCTGCCGTCTGTCACGCCACCGTTCATCGCGCCCGTCGTCCCAAACGGGCAAACGCACCAGGAGTTCTCCGACCATGTTCAGGCGTATCCCCCGTGTCCTTCTCGCCGTCCCGCTGGCACTCACGCTGCTGGGTCCGGCAGCCGTTGCCGCGCCCCGGAAAGCGCCGCCCGCCAAAGTGGCGTCGAAGGCGGCGGCAGGCGACCTGGCCGCGCGGCTCGCCGCTTTAGAGAATAAAGTCGAGGAGCGGCGCAAGGCGCACCACATCCCGGGCGTCGCCCTGGTCATCGTCAAGAACGACAAGGTCATCTACCTCAAAGGTCTGGGACTGCGCGACCGCGAGCGGAACCTGCCGGTCACCCCCGACACGCTGTTCGCCATCGGCTCGTCTTCGAAGGCGTTCACGGCCGCGACTGTGCTGATGTCGCAGGACGACGGCAAACTCAAACTCACCGACCCGCCGAAGAAATACCTGCCGTACTTCACGCTCCGTGACCCCGAGGCGGCCGAGAAGATCACGATCCGCGACCTGCTGAGCCACCGGTCCGGGCTGTCGCGCACCGATATCGCCTGGGCGGTGGGGACGCTCAGCCGAAAGGACGTGATCCGCGTGGCGGGTCTTGCCAAACCCACCGCCAAGTTCGGGGAGAAGTTCCAGTACCAGAACGTGATGTATGCCGTTGCGGGCGAGGTGGTCGCGAGCGTGCAGAAGACGCCGTGGGAGACGTTCGTCGAGCGGCGGCTCTTCGCGCCGCTCGGGATGACGTCGAGCAACCTATCGACGGTCGAGATGCAGAAGGCGCGCGACTTTTCCCGCGGCTACGAATACAACGAGGATACGAAGCAGTACCGCCGGCTCCCGATGCGCGACCTGCCGGCCATCGCGCCCGCCGGGGCGATCAACTCCAGCGCCCGCGACATGGCGCAATGGCTCCGCCTGATGATCAATGGCGGCACGGTCGCCGGCAAGCGCCTGCTGTCACCGAAAGCGATGCAGGAGATGACGTCCAAACAGATGGCGTTCGTCGGCAACACGGACTACGGGCTGGGCTGGTTCCTGCGCGACTGGAAGGGCCGCAAGGTCGTCGAGCACGGCGGCAACATCGACGGCTTCAACGCCGACGTGGCGTTCCTGCCCGAAGAGAAGCTGGGCTTCGCGATCCTGACCAACGTCTCCTTCTCGCCCCTTGCCAGCGGCACGGCCGCCGGCGCGGAGATCATCGACCTCGTCTGCTCGCACCTGATCGGGCCCATGCCCGAAGAGGAGAAGCCGGCCCCCGCGACGGGCCCGGCGGTCGCGGCGGAGAAGGAGGCCGGGAAGTACCTGCTGGCCGAGGGCGGGCTGACCGTCGAGATGGCCGTCAAGGACGGCAAGCTCACCATGTTCGTGCCCGGCCAGCCGACCTACACGTTGGAAAACGTCGGCGGCCGGCGCTACAAGCTGGGCGCCCCGGCGCCCGCCGGGTTCTTCGTGACCTTCCGCCCGGCCAAAAACAACGCGGACGAGACCGAGGTCTATCTGGAGCAGCCGCAGGGCAACTACGTGCTGGCCCGCCTTCGGGAGGACGCCGCGACGGTCACGGCGGAGGCGAGTGAGTACAGCGGCCCGCTGAAAGACCTGCTGGGCGCCTACGAGAGCGAGAAGGTGCCCGCGCCGCTACGGGTCGTGGCGAAGGACGGAAAGGTCCTCCTTACCGCCCCCGGCCAGCAGCCGCGCGTGCTCGTCGAAAAGGAGAAGGACACGTTCGGCCTGGAAGGGCTGCCCGACGGGTTCCGACTGGTCGTGCGGCGCGACGCCGCGGGCAAGGTGTCCGGCCTCCTGCTCAAGCAGCCGCAGGGGGAGCTGGAGCTGACGCCCGTCGCCCCGTTCGTCGCTCCGATGACCGCGGACGAACTGATGGCAAAGGCCATCGCGGCGGCGGGCGGCGAGGAGAACCTGCGCAAGCAGCAGACGACCGTCACGACCTTCGAGGGTGACTGGGAGAACCAGGGGCTGACCTTCGAGGGTACGGTCACCACCCGCTGGCCGAACGCGACGGCGATGCACATGACGATCCGCGGGCTCGGCAAGCCCATCGGCTGGGTGCGCGAATACTTCGACGGGACGGCCGGCGGCGAGGAGAACAGCTTCAGCCCGGCCTCGCCCAAGACCGGCAAGGCGCTGGACGAGGCGAAACTGGCGGGCGACGTCTACCCGCTGCTCAACTGGAAGACCCTGTTCAAGACGGTGAGCCTGCGGAAGCTGGGCAAGGTGGGCGACGAGGAAGCTTACGTGGTCGAGAAAACGCCCGCCGCCGGCGGCATCCCGATCACGGAATACATCTCGACCAGATCGTTCCTGCTGCTGAGGCGCGACCGCGTCGCCACCTCCAGCGTGTCGCCCGCCCCCCTCCCGGTGAGCGAGACCTACGGCGACTACCGTGCCGTGCAAGGCGTCATGCGCCCGTTCTCGCTGACCGTCAAGACGGCCGGCGCGGACACCCACGTGATGCGCGTCAAGGACGTGAAGGTCAACGTGCCCGTTCCCGACGACGCCTTCCGGCCGTCGAGCCCGAGCGGGAAGAAGTCGTGAGCGGCCGGCGTCGGTAAAGCCCGTGATGCCGGCGGCGCTCGGGCGCCATCTGGACGTGCGCGCCTGAGGCGCCGGCCGCCGCGCTACATGGCGGCGTGGATGGCCGGTCGCTTCTGGCGGTCCGGCTCCGCCTGCCGCAGCACCTCGCGCGTGACCGGGGCGATGTCCCCCTGGCCGCTCAGCACGTAGCGTATCAGGAAGATCAGCGGGTTCCCCTCGGTCCAGTTGAAGTAGGCGTGCGGGCGCGTGCCGGTCAGGTCGCGCACATAGAGCAGGAAGGCGGCGATGGCGTTCGGGATGGCCGCGCTTTCCGCTCGCAATATGCGATGGCCCTCCACCTCCACGCCCCGTACTTTAAGCACGCCCGCGAACTCCGAGGCGTCCGCGACCTCCACCTCCAGGAACAGGAGCGGCTCGTCCGCCGGTATCTCGTGGTCCTCGCGCGCCTCCCGCTCCTTCCACTCGTATTCGAAAGCGTCGCGGGTGTCCGGGTGGTTGGGGATGATGCGCAGTTCGTTATCGTCGCACCCTGCCGCCGCCTCTTCGATAAAGCGCCGCGCCGTCTCGTCCAGCTCGATCCGCTCGACGCGCAGTTCCAGGGTCCGCCACACGCGAGAGACGAGCGAAAGGATCACGATGGCGCCGATGAAGAACAAGGCGATCTTGAGGCCATCGGGCTGCTGCCGGATATTGACCGCCGTGGTGTAGATGAAGATGAGCGCGACCAGGCCGAACCCCGCGGTCGCCGCTTTCTCACCCCTGCGCCGCGCCTCGAGCGTCACGGCGACGGTCGCCGAGGTCATCAGGGCCAGCACCCCGGTGGCGTAGGCGCCGGCCTGCGCCTCCACGTTGGCCTTGAACAGGATCGTCACGGCGAAACAGATGCCGGTGAAGACGAGGACGAGCGGCCGCACCGCGCGGGTCCATTCCGGCGCCATGCCGTAGCGGGGCAGGTAGCGCGGCACGATGTTGAGCAGCCCGGCCATGGCCGAGGACCCGGCGAACCACAGGATGAGCACCGTCGAGAGGTC
>CADCTO010000572.1 GCA_902805585.1 uncultured Armatimonadota bacterium
CCGGGCCGCAGCTGTATGATCTGGCCGCCGACCCCCGCGAGACCAGGAACCTGGCCGCCGCGCATCCCCCTATCGTGGAGCGGCTGAAGCAGGCCGTGTTCGCCTGGAACGGCACGTTGCCCCGCCGCGCTGCGCGGGAGCCCGCGCAACGCGGCGGGGAAGCGCCGGCCGCGCCCGAGCGTTGAACCCTGGGATGGGGCCGGGATGACCGCGTTTGGCACGGAGTCGGGCGAACCATTCGCCGGCGACGGTCCTGTCGCGGCGCCTTCCACGCGAGCGACTCTGCTCGCGGCTTCGCGGATGCCCACACGAACGCGCGCATGAATGACAGGGACTTGAGGATGAACCACGACATCTGGCTACTTGCCTATTTCCGCAGCGTCTACCGGGGGCGCGTGGAGATCACCGAACGGGGCGTCGAGGTGGTGCCGCTGCCGGACGCGCTGGGCGACGAAACGCTGGGCTCGGACGCCGGGGACGGCCAGGAACTACACCTGGCCGGGAGCCGCGACGGACTGCACTGGACGCCGCTGAACCGCAACCGACCTGTCTGGCCGGGCCGGTTCGTGCGCGACCCCTTCATCGGCCGCGGCCCGGACGACTGCTTCCACCTGGTGGCGACCGGCGGCCGGAACCGCCGCTCGTGTCTATACGCCCGCTCGCGCGACCTGCTGACGTGGGAAGCGCGGTCGCTCCCGCTGATGGAAACGGTGCGCGACGCCGCGGGGCGGTCGGTGAACAACGTCTGGGCGCCGGAGTGGTTTTACGACCGGTCGCGCGGCGAGTACCTGTTGTTCTGGTCCTCGTCGTTCGCGGACGCCGGTTGGAAGGAAAGCCGGCAGTGGTACAGCCGGACGGTCGACTGGGAAACGTTCACCGAGCCGCAGGTGCTCTTCGCGCCCGGCTATTCCGTGATCGACGGCACGCTTCTGGAGCACGGGGAGACCTTCTACCTGTTCCACAAGGAAGAGGAGTTCGGCATCCACACCGGCGAGCGGCGCGGCATCCGGCTCGCGACCGCCTCAGACCCGCGCGGGCCGTATCAGCTTTATGAAGGCCCGCTCAACCGCGGGCAGATCGTGCCCACGATCACCGAGGGGCCGACGGTGCTGCCGGACCCGGCGGGCGCCGGCTGGCTGATGCTCTACGACTACCCCATGGCCAACGACTACGGCGCGTCCCGCTCGCCGGACCTGTGGCATTGGACGACGATCCCGCGCGAGGAGTTCGCGTTCCCGCCCCACGCCAGACACGGCAGCGTCTTCCGCGTTTCCGACGCCGAATGGCAAGCGCTTGCGGAAAGGTACCCGCCCGCGTTCCCCCTGTGACAGGGCGGCCCGCGGGCGAGGTAGTTGTGGCCGCGGGGCGCCACTCCATGCCCTCTCTTACAGCGGCAAGACGCGCAGGCTGCGGTAGGAAACGACGTTCCCGTGGTTCTGGAGGCCGATGTAGCCCCGCCGGGGAAGGGACGCGAGGGCGTACCGGAACTTGTTCTCGCTGCCGTCCGGGTTCCTGCGCGCCTGCGTGTAGCGGGACAGGTCCATCTCGCTGACGGTCGGCCCGTTCAGGCGGACGCCGATGTAGGGACCCTGACACAGAATCGCGATGCGGTTCCACTGGCCGGCGGGCCGCATCGTGTTGCGCGTCGGGGCGACCAGATCGTAAAGCGCGCCGCTGTCGTGCTTGCTCGGGTTCGGCTTGCCCGCCGAGTCGTACACCTGCACCTCGACGCCCGTGTTGACGGGGTCGCGGATGTCCGACCAGCGGACGAAGATGCCGGAGTTCGTGCCGCGCTCGACGTTGAACTCGCCGACGAGGGCGAAGTCGCCGAACTGCTGCTCGCTGCGGAGCATGCCGCCGCCGCGCCCCAGGCACTTGATGGCGCCGTTCTCGACGACCCACGACTCCTTGTTGTCCTCGACCACCCAGCCGTTCAGCGTCGCGCCGTCGAACAGCGGCCGCCATCCGCGCAGCGGCACCGCGCGCGCCGCCCCGGCCTCCGGCGCCCCCGCGAACAGGCCGCCCCGGGCGACCCACTCCGCCGGCACGACCCACCGCCGCATCCCCCCTGCTTCTGCCATCCACGACCCTCCGTTGACTTGCCGCCCGGGGGCGGCAGATACTCCTACTATACCCGCGTGCCCGTGTGGTTCTCTGCCTTTGCCTTTGCCCTCACCCCGGCAGGAGACCCTGACCGGCACGCGGAATCTGCGTCTCGTGGAACCGCCTTCTGGTCTCGAACCGCCGCCTGCGGATAAACCGGCCTTGCGCCTGTGGGCGCAGCGGCGACGCGCCGCCGTCGACTGGCCCGCCGCCTCCGCCGTTCTGGTCGAACGGCTCCGGTCGCTCCCGGAGATGCGGGCCGCCCGCGACGTGCTCCTGTACCTCGCGATGCCCGGCGAGGTGCGCGTCGAGGCGCTGGCGGAGGAGGACACGCACGGATCGCGCCGCTGGTACGCGCCGCGCTGCGCTCCCGAACGGCGGCTCGCCGTCCACCGGTACATGCCGGGCACGACGGTCCTCCGCCGGGGTCCCTTCGGCATCCGGGAACCGGACCCGGAGCGTGAGCCCGAAGCGGACCCGCTCGCGCTCGACCTCGTGGTCGTGCCCGCCCTGCTTTTGTCGGCGCGGGGCGACCGGCTGGGCTACGGCGGCGGCTACTACGACCGCTTCCTGCCCCGGCTCGCGCCCGGGTGCGTCACGGTAGGCGTGCTCCCCGACGATCTCGTCCTGCCGGACCTGCCCCGCGACCCGTGGGACCGACGCCTGCCCGTAGTGGTGACCGAGGCCCGCGTGCTCCGCTTGACTTTGGCCCCGAGTTCGTGATACAATTCCTCCTTCCCCGTCCCGTTACGGGGGACGGTTGTTGACCACGGCATCGTCGCCGCCTTTCGTGACCGGGCGCCTCGCGCGCAAGCAGTTTTCTGGCACAGGCGGGCCGCGGCCGAACCTTCCCCAGCCCCGCCGGAACACCCGAACGACCCGTTTAGGAGCAGCGTGTGTCTGATCCCCGATATAGTTTGCGAACCGATACTGTCGAGCACGGGTTGTACGACCGGCGCTTCGAACACGACGCCTGCGGCTTCGGGTTCGTCGCCGACATCCGGGGCCGCAGATCGCACGAGATCGTGCGGATGGGCCTCCAGGTGCTCGAGAACCTGGTACACCGGGGCGCGACCGGCAGCGACGCCGAGACCGGCGACGGCGCGGGCATCCTGATCCAGGTACCGGACGCCTTCCTGCGGGGCGAGTGCGCGCGGGTCGGCGTGACGCTGCCCGAGCCGGGGTCCTACGGGCTCGGCATGGTCTTCCTGCCGCGCAAGGACGACGTGCGCGCGCTGTGCGAGGAGCTGATCGAGCAGGTCGTCAAGCGCGAGGGCCAGAACTTCCTCGGCTGGCGCGACGTGCCCGTGGACAGCGCCAGGATCGGGCAGCAGGCGCGCGAGGCCGAGCCGGTCATCCGCCAGTTCTTCGTCGGGCGCGGCGGCGACGTTTCGGACGGCGCCCGCTTCGAGCGCAAGCTGTTCGTGATCCGCCGCGTGATCGAGAACCATGTGGAGGCCGACGCCGGCCTGCCCGACCCCGAAGAGTTCTACATCCCGTCGCTGTCGGCCCGCACCGTGGTCTACAAGGGGCTGCTGCTCGCCCACCAGATCCCGGCCTATTATCAGGACCTGCGCGACCCGTCGCTCGTGTCGGCGATCGCGATGGTCCACCAGCGGTTCTCGACCAACACGTTCCCGACCTGGCCGCTCGCGCACCCGTACCGCTACCTGTCGCACAACGGCGAGATCAACACGCGCCGCGGCAACCGCAACTGGATGCGCGCACGCGAGGGCAACGTGTCGTCCGAAGTGCTGGGCGAGGACCTGTCCAAGCTGTCCCCCCTGGTCACGATGACCGACGCGTGGTCGGACTCGGCCACGCTCGACAACGCGCTGGAGCTGCTGGTCGCGGGCGGGCGCAGTCTGGCCCACGCCATGATGATGCTGATCCCCGAGGCGTGGAGCGGCAACGACCTGATGGACCCCCGGCGCAAGGCGTTCTACGAGTACCACGCCTGCCTGATGGAGCCGTGGGACGGGCCGGCCGCGGTCGCCTTCACGGACGGACGGCAGGTGGGCGCCGTGCTGGACCGCAACGGCCTGCGCCCCGCGCGCTACGTCGTGACGAAGGACGATCTGGTCGTGCTGGCGTCCGAGACCGGCGTGATCCCGTTCGGGGCCGAGGAGGTGGTCGAGCGCGGCCGTTTGCAGCCGGGCCGCATCTTCCTGGTGGACACCGAGGCCGGGCGCATCCTGCCGGACGAGGAGGTCAAGCACGACATCGCCGCCCGCCACCCCTACGGGGAATGGCTCCGGGAGCACCGGACCGCGCTGGCGGACCTGCCCGAAGGCGAGCCGACGCACCCGACCGACCACGCGACCATCCTGACGCGCCAGAAGGCGTTCGGCTACACGGCCGAGGACCTGCGCATCCTGATGGCGCCCATGGCCGTCAGCGGCGAGGAGACCATCGGCTCGATGGGGACCGACACGCCGCTCTCGGTCCTGTCGCACCAGATACAGCCGCTGTACACCTACTTCAAGCAGATGTTCGCCCAGGTCACGAACCCGCCCATCGACCCGATCCGCGAGGCTTTGGTCATGAGCCTGGTGGACTATCTGGGCCGGGCGGGCTCGATCCTGGAAGAGACGCCCGAACACTGCCGCCTGATCAAGATCGAGTCCCCCGTCCTGACCAACGCGGAGACGGAGAAGCTGCGCGCGCTCCGGGGCGGCCCGCGCGGCTTCCGCGCGGCCACGCTGTCGATGCGGTTCCTCGTCAACAAGCCCGCCGGCTCGCTCGGGCGGGCGCTGGAGCGGCTGTGCCGCAAAGCCTCCGAAGCGGTCGAGGACGGCTGCACGATCCTCATCCTGTCCGACCGGGGCGTGGACCGCGAGTACGCGCCGATCCCGTCGCTGCTCGCCGTCGCCGCCGTGCACCACCACCTGATCCGCGAGGGCACGCGCACGAACGTCGGGCTTGTCGTCGAGTCCGGCGACGCCCGCGAGGTGCACCACTTCGCCTGTCTGGTCGGCTACGGCGCCAACGCCGTGAACCCGTATCTGGCCTTCGAGACCCTGCACGACCTGATCGCGCAGGGCGTGCTGTCCGCGACGCTGACGCCCGAGAAGGCCTCCTACAACTTCATCAAGGCCGCCAACAAGGGGCTGCTCAAGGTCTTCTCGAAGATGGGCATCTCGACGCTCCAGTCGTACCGGGGCGCCCAGATCTTCGAAGCGGTCGGCCTGTCCACCGAGATGGTGGAGCACTATTTCACCGGCACGCCCTCGCGCATCGAGGGGCTGGGCCTGGAAGAACTGGAGCGCGAGTGCCGAGCGCTGCACGAGGCGGCCTACCCGCCCGTCGAGCTTCCCGGCACGCTGGAACTGGAGCCGGGCGGCCAGTACCAGTGGCGCCGCTACGGCGAGTACCACCAGTACAACCCGGACACGGTCGCCAAGCTCCAGCACTCCGTTCGGGGCGGCGGCTACAAGACGTTCAAGGAGTTCTCGCGGCTGGTCAACGAGCAGTCCGAACGCACGGCGACGCTGCGCGGCCTGATGAAGCTGCGGCCCTCGGGCCCGCCGGTCCCGCTCGAAGAGGTCGAGCCCGCGCAGGAGATCGTCAAGCGGTTCGCGACCGGCGCCATGTCGCTCGGCTCGATCAGCCGCGAAGCGCACGAGACCCTGGCCATCGCCATGAACCGGCTCGGCGGCAAGTCGAACACGGGCGAGGGCGGCGAGGACGCCGTCCGTTTCCAGCCGGACCCGAACGGGGACCGCCGCCGCTCGGCGATCAAGCAGGTCGCGTCCGCGCGCTTCGGCGTCACCACGCACTACCTGGTGAACGCCGACGAGCTGCAGATCAAGATGGCGCAGGGCGCCAAACCCGGCGAGGGCGGCCAGCTCCCCGGCCACAAAGTCGACGAGTACATCGGCCGCATCCGGCACTCGACGCCGGGCGTGACGCTGATCTCGCCGCCGCCGCACCACGACATCTACTCCATCGAGGACCTGGCGCAGCTCATCTTCGACCTGAAGAACGTCAACCCGCTGGCGCGCATCTCGGTCAAGCTGGTGGCCGAGGTCGGGGTCGGCACGGTCGCGGCGGGCGTCTCCAAGGCGCACGCCGACCACGTGCTGATCTCGGGCTACGAGGGCGGCACGGGCGCCAGCCCGCTCTCGTCCATCAAGCACGCCGGCATCCCGTGGGAGCTGGGCCTGGCCGAGACCCAGCAGATCCTGGTGATGAACGACCTGCGCGGGCGCATCCGCGTCCAGGCCGACGGCCAGCTCAAGACCGGCCGCGACGTGGCCGTGGCCGCGCTGCTCGGGGCCGAGGAGTTCGGCTTCTCGTCGGCGCCGCTGGTGGCGCAGGGCTGCATCATGATGCGCGTCTGCCACCTGAACACCTGCCCCGTCGGCATCGCCACGCAGGACCCGGTCCTGCGTGCCAAGTTCAACGGCCAGCCCGAACACGTCGTCAACTACTTCTTCTTCGTCGCCGACGAGCTGCGCGAGATCATGGCCGAGATGGGCTTCCGGTCGGTGGACGAGATGGTCGGGCGGGTGGACTGTGTGGACATGGACGACGCCGTGCGCCACTGGAAAGCGCGCGGCATCGACCTGTCGCGCATTCTGTACCAGCCCAAGGTCGGCCCGGACGTCCCCGTCCGCTGCGTCGAGAAGCAGGACCACGGCCTCGCCGGCATCCTCGACCACATGCTCATCGAGCGGTCGAAGGACGCCCTGGAAGGCCGCGCGCCGGTCGCCTTCTCGCTGCCCATCGCCAACCGCAACCGCACGTGCGCGACCATGCTCTCGGGCGAGGTCGCGAAGCGTTTCGGCGCGGAGGGCCTGCCCCCCGACACGATCAAGATCGCGTTCCAGGGTTCGGCGGGCCAGAGCTTCGGCTGCTTCCTCGCGCCCGGCATCTCGCTGACCCTGGAGGGCGACGCCAACGACTACCTGGGCAAGGGCATGTCGGGAGGCCGCATCGTCGTCTTCCCGCCCGAGGGATCGACTTTCGACCCGGCCCGGAACGTCATCATCGGCAACACCGTATTGTACGGGGCGACGGGGGGGAGCCTGTTCGCGAGCGGCGTGGCCGGCGAGCGGTTCGCCGTGCGCAACTCGGGCGCGCGCGCCGTCGTCGAAGGCACCGGCGACCACGGCTGCGAGTACATGACCGGCGGGACCGTGGCCGTGCTCGGCCGCACCGGGCGCAACTTCGCTGCCGGCATGAGCGGGGGCGTCGCCTTCGTCTACGACGAGGACGGCCGCTTCGCCGAACGTATCACGGCGGACGCCACGATCCTGCGGGAACCGGTCGCGGAGCCCGCCGACGTCGCGACGCTGCGGGAGATGGTCGAAGAGCACCGTCGTCACACGAACAGCGCCCGCGCCGCCGGCATCCTCGAAGACTGGGACGCGTCCCTCGGCCGCTTCGTCAAGGTGATCTCGACCGAATACAAGGAACTGCTCCAGAAGCGCGCGGCGTCGACCCCGGCCTCTGCCAACGGGAACGGCCTGGGGCACGGCGTGGACCCGGAGTTCCTCGCCAAGACCGAGACGAGCAAGCAGCCGGCGTAATGCCCCGGCGTTGGGGTTCGGCCCAGGGCCCGGCGGTTGAAACCGCGGCTGTGAAGGTACCAAGCCTGCCTGCGCAGGCTCAATCTGTAGTCCGCGAAGGCGGACTTCGTACCCTCACAGCCTCGAATTCATTCGACCGGCATTCAACCGCCGGGACGCCCCCGAACACACGACACACCACATCAGGAACACGCACGCATGGGAGATAGTCGAGCTTTTATCACGTTGCAGCGGGAGATGCCGCGGCGGCGCCCGGTCCAGGAGCGCCTCCACGACTGGCGGGAACTCTACCTGCCGTTCGAGGAGCCCAGGCTCAAGGCGCAGGCGTCGCGGTGCATGGACTGCGGCATCCCGTTCTGCCATTCGGGCTGCCCGCTGGGCAACCTCATCCCCGACTGGAACGACCTGTCGTACCGGGGCCGGTGGAAAGAGGCGCTCGACGAGCTGCACGCCACCAACAACTTCCCCGAGTTCACCGGGCGGCTCTGCCCCGCCCCGTGCGAGGGCGCGTGCGTCCTGGGCATCAACGACGACCCGGTGACCATCAAGGTCATCGAGCAGAGCATCATCGACCGGGGCTTCGACGAAGGCTGGGTGAAGGCCGAGCCCCCGCAAACGCGCACCGGAAAGAAGGTCGCCGTGGTCGGCGGCGGGCCCGCCGGGCTGGCCGCCGCGCAGCAGTTGAACCGCGCCGGGCACACCGTCACCGTCTTTGAGCGCGCGGACCGCATCGGCGGGCTGCTGCGCTACGGCATCCCCGACTTCAAGATGGAGAAGTGGGTGCTGGACCGGCGGCTGGGGATCATGGAGGAAGAGGGCGTCGTCTTCCGCCCCGGCGTCGATGTCGGCGTGGACGTGACGGGGGCCGAGCTGCGTCAGCAGTTCGACGCGGTCCTGCTGACCGGCGGCGCGACCAAGCCGCGCGACCTGCCCGTGCCGGGCCGCGAGCTGCGGGGGATCCACTTCGCCATGGACTACCTGACGCAGCAGAACAAGCGCGTCGCGGGCGACGACTTCCCCTGGGACACCGACAAGGACGCCCGCGACAAGCGCGTGGTCATCCTGGGCGGCGGCGACACGGGCGCGGACTGTCTGGGCACCACACACCGCCAGGAGGCCCGGAGCGTCTGCCAGTTCGAGATCCTGCCCGAACCGCCGAAGAACCGGCCCTCCGGCAACCCGTGGCCGCTCTACCCGATGGTCATGCGCTCGTCCGCCGCCCACGAGGAGGGCGGCGACCGCGAGTGGAGCATCCGCACCACGCACTTCGAAGGCGAGGACGGCCGGGTCACCAAGCTGCACGCCATACGGGTCGAGCCCGGCGAGCGCGACGCCGACGGTCGCCCGACCCTCGTAGACGTGCCCGGGACGGAGATGGAGTTCGAGGCCGACCTCGTGCTGCTCGCCCTCGGCTTCGTCCACCCGATGCACGAGGGCCTGCTCACCGAACTCGGCGTGGAACTCGACGCCCGCGGCAACATCGCCACGGACTCCGACTACCAGAGCAGCCTGCACGGCGTCTTCGCCGCCGGCGACATGCGGCGCGGCCAGTCCCTGATCGTGTGGGCCATCGCCGAGGGCCGCGAGGCCGCCCACGGCGTCGACAAGTACCTGATGGGCGAGAGCCGCCTCCCGCTCACCGCCTACAAGTAGCCCCTCGGGCAGCGCAATCGGAACCAAGCGGCGCCGGGGGGATCCCCCCGGCGCCGCTTGGCTTTGGTCGTGATGGCGGCACGCCGCGATGCCGAGGCGCTACCCGACGGGCCCGAAGTGCGCCCCCCAGCGCGCGGCGAGTTTCCGCCCGACCGGAGCCAGAGACTGTCGCTCCGCATCGCTGAGCGGCCGGAACCGCCTGGCCCACGCCAGGTTCTGCATCAGCTCCTCGCGCGTCGCCATGCCCACCACGGCGAGCGAGACGCGCGGGATCGACAGCGCGTAGCGGAAGGCGGCGGGCAGGTACTCCTTGGGCATCATCCGGTTGCTCATGGTCTTGTCGGACCAGTTCGCGCCGCCGTATACCTTCATGGCGACCAGGCCGACGTTCTTCTGCGCGGCGACCGGGAACACCTTCTGCTCGAAGTTGTAGGTGTGGCGGTCGGCGAAGTTGACGGCGCACATGAGCACGTCGATGTCGTACGCCTTGAGCGCCCGGAGGAACTTGGCGGGGCGGTGGTGCCCGCTGACGCCGACGAAGCGGGTCAGTCCTTCGCGCTTGGCCTTCATCAGCGCGGCGAAGACGCCGCGGGGCCCGAGGGCGGTGTCCAGGTCCAGGTCGCCGAGCGAGTGGACGTAGACCAGGTCGGCGTGGTCGGTCTGAAGCTCCTTGAGGTTCTTCTCCAGCAGGCGCAGCGCGGCGTCGCCGCCGGCCTCGTGGGTCTTGGTGACCAGAAACACGTCGTCGCGCCGGTCCTTGAGGACGTGGCCGAGCTGCACCTGCGCGCGGCCGTAGCCCGTGTTGCTGGGCGCGGTGTCCATGTAGTTGACGCCCAGGTCGATGGCCTCGTTGTAGAGTTCGACGGCGTTGGGGACGTTGCGCCGGATGCCGCACGAGGCCGTCCCGAAGCCCAGGATCGGCACGCGCACGCCGGTCTTGCCCAGCACGCGGCGCGGCAGGGGCCGGGCCGCGGCCTCGGCGTCGTCGCTCAGCAGTTCCGCGCCGAGCGCCAGGGCGCCGGCGGTGGTCGTCTTGAGAAAAGTGCGTCGCGTCAGGTGGTGGTCCACGTTCTCTTCCTTCTGAGCCGTCGCCGTCTGCGCGTCGCGTCGGCGGGCCGGCAGACAGAGTATACCCGGCGGGACGTCGCCGCGTCTCCCGCCGCCGACGCGAGGTTCCGTCTCGCCGACGCGAGGTTCCGTCTCGCGAACGCGGGACTCTTTCTCGCGGAGGCGGGGCTCCGTCTCGCCGACGCGAGACCCCGTCTCACGGAGAGGGCCTTCTTTGTCGGGAAGACGGGGTCTCCGGACGACAAGAAAGCCCGCTGTATCGCGAAGGTTTCCGTCTGTGTCGCGAACCGGGCGTTCAACGACGCGGACGGAGAACGCCCTCAACCCGTGCCGAGGCCACGCCACGCCGAGAACCGCTCAGCCCTCGGCCTCCGCTTCGTAGCGGCGGAAGCCGCGCACCATCATGCCCTTCTGGTTCTGCTTGGTAGCCGCCGCCGCGCGCTTCTCGGCCTCCTCCCGCGACGCCGTCGTGGCCGCGCCGACGGTGACGTAGTCGTCCGGGCGGCGGTAGCGGTGGATGAAGACGGGCCGCGCGGCGTCCGAATGGTTCTCCTGCGAGCCGTGGATGCAGCGGTAGTGGAAGAAGATCGAATCCCCGGCCTCGCCGGTGATCGGCAGCGCGCGCTCCCACGGCCACTCGTCGGGGTCGAGCCCCAGGTGGCTGAACGTGTCGATGTGCTTGAGCTGGCCGAGCCGGTGCGAGCCGGGGACGACGTAGAGTGCGCCGTTGCGGAGGTTCGTATCGACGGCGTAGTTCAGCACGCCGACGGGGCCGTCGTACCGGTGCTCGAAATAGGCGCTGTCCTGGTGCAGGTTCTTCGGGTGCCCGCCGACCGGCTCCTTGTACAGGCACTGGCCGTCCATGAACAGCTCGACGTCGGGCCCGACGATGGCCTCCACGACGCTCAGCAGCTTCTCGTCGAAGGCCGAGCGGAAGAAGGCGCCGCTGGTGTTGTAGCGGACGGCGGGGATCATCATCTGCTTATCGCGCGCGAAGCCTTCGGGGGCGGGAAGCCAGAGCGCGCCGTCGGGCGTGTTCCAGCCGATGCCGGGCACGTGCCGGGCCTGAGGCAGCAGCGCGACGCCCTGATGGTACGCGGCGTCGATGTCGCGCCGGATCTCGGCGAGGTACGGCTTCATCAGCCCGCGCACGACGAGCGCGCCGTGTTCCCGATAGACGGCGGCGGCGTGCCGGGGGTCCAGGCCGTCCGCGAAGACTTCGAGGTCGCGGACGGAAACGTCGGCGCCGGCGGCGTCGGCAGCGGCAGCGGTCATAACTTTTCCTCCTGTGTCCCGTCCCGCCCGTGCGAGGGCGTGGCGGATGTGCCCATTTTACACCGGTTTTGCCCTTGTCGCGTCGGGCGCCCCGTTTCCGGCGTGACTTACCACGCACGGTTCCACGGATTTCGGGAACATTGTGCCCGGCGGCACGGTAGTGTTTGAAAAGCGTCGCCGCCGGAACGGCGATCAAAAAAGTGGGCACCGATCAAGCTCCCGCGTCATCTAACGAATACCCCTGTGGGCGCGCGGCGTGGTGCCCGCTCCCCGAATACATCTCCGGAGGAGGCTCAATTGGATCGTCTGCTTAACGTTTCGTCGCGCCGCCGCGCACTGACGGGCGCGCTCGCCGCCGCACTCTTCTCGCTCGCCCTGGCCGGGTCGCTCCCGCGGGCCGCGCGTTCCGCCGGGGGGAAATGCCCGTACTGCAACCTCGCGGTTCTGAAGAACGAGCCCACGCTCGACAACACGGTCGCGATGCGGCACGGTGCGAACCGCATCGAATACCGCTGCGTCTACTGCGCCGTGGCCCAGGCCAACTCGGACAAGTACAAGGGCGACGTGACCATCCTCGCGCCCAGCGAGGTGAAAGGCAAGCCCGTGCTCCTGACGCGCAAGGCCGACAGGTGGACGGCCAAACCGGCCACGGCGGTCTTCGTCGCCGAGAAGGCACACCACCGCTACTGCCAGATCACCTACCGCGCGCTCACGGGGAGACCCGGCTTCGACGCCTATGTCAAGAAGAACGCGCGGCTGCGCAGCGCCAGGCCGGTGACGCTGGCGCAGTTAGTGCAGACGGCTAAGTAGCCCGACGGTCGGTCGTCGCGGCCCGCGCAGCGCCGGCAAGGCGGCGCGGGCCGCAAACATGCCGGTGACGAGCAATCTTGAAAGGTGAACCGGCACGCCCGGTTTCCGTGTCTCATTACACGATGAAGCGAAACGTGTGGTTGTTTTTGTGCGTGGCGGTGCTGGTCAGCGCCACGGTCGCCTTCGCGCAGGGCGAGGGCGGCGACGTCGAAGCGGAGGAATTCCGCCTTTTCGGCGAGACCTGGACCGATCTGCACCGGGCGGCGTCGCATTTCCCGATGGGCCTGCTCTTGTCCAGCGTGTTCTTCGATGTCGTCGGTTTCGTGACGCGCCGGGTGGACCTGCGGGCGACGGCGTTCTGGACGCACCTGCTGGGGGTCCTGGGGGCCGCCGTGACCCTGGTCCTGGGCCTGGTCGCCAACCCGTTCCGCGAGGAGACCGGCTGGTTCCCGAGCCCGTTCGCCAAGATCGATAACGAACTGGCGGCCAAGGTCGTGCAGCACCAGTGGGTCGGGACCGTCGCGCTGGTCGTCTTCGGCCTGCTCGCCCTGTGGCGCGTTCTGCGCAAGAACCGCCTGAACCGCTGGGAACAGTTCTTTTACAACATCGCGACCGCGGCCGGCGTGGTCGCCGTCGGCGCCGCCGGCTATCTCGGCGGCCACGTGATGGATTAGGAGCGAATTCCTCACGAAGGATTGACGGGCTCGACTGCACAACCTACCGGTAGAATGACCGGCATGGTTCGCGTTCTGTTCGTCTGCCTGGGGAATATCTGCCGCTCGCCGATGGCCGAAGCGGTCTTCCGACACCACGCGCGCGCCGCGGGACTGGAGGATGCCATCGAGGCGGCTTCGGCGGGCACCGAGGACTGGCACGTCGGCAAACCGGCGCACGCGGGTACCCGGCGGCTGCTCGAAGCCAACGACGTCCCCTGCGGCCACTGCGCGCGGCAGATCGTGCCGTCCGACCTGGACACGTTCGGCTACGTGGTGACCATGGACGAGGCCAATCTGCGGGCGGTCCGCTCCCTCGGCGGCGGGAGCGCCCGGGTGGTCCCCTTGATGGACTATGCGCCTGACCTGGGCGTGCGCGAGGTCCCGGACCCGTACTACACCGGCGGGTTCGAGGAGGTGTACCGCCTCGTGGACGAGGCGTGCTCGGGCCTGCTGCGGGCCATCCGGCAGGAGCACGGCCTGTGATCGACGACGTCCTGCCGCCCCCGCTCGTGGACCTCCTTTCCGGCGCGCTCGGGGCCGAGCCCGCCGACGCGACCCCGGTCGGCGGCGGCATGATCAACCGTGCGGCGCGCGTCCGCGTCCGCGACTCTGACGTCTTCGTGAAGTGGAACGAGCGGGCGCCGCCCCACTTCTTCGCCGTAGAGGCGGACGGGCTGAACCGGCTGCGGGACGTGGGCGCGCTTCGCGTCCCCGACGTACTGACGTTCGAGGACAACGCGGAGGAAGGTCTCGCGTTCCTGGCGCTGGAGTTCATCGAGTCGATACCTCCCCAGAACCCGGAACGCATCGCCCGGCGCTTCGGCGAGGGTCTGGCGGCGCTGCACCAGAACGTTTCCCCGGACGGCGCCTTCGGCCTCGATACGGACAACTACATCGGAACCCTGCCGCAGCGCAACAGCGCGCGCACGGACTGGGCGGAGTTTTACCGGGATTGCCGCCTGCTGCCGCAGATCGCCATCGCCCACGGGCGCGGCTTTCTGGACGAAGAGCGCGAGCGCGGACTGCTCCGCATCGTCGAGCGACTCCCCGTACTGCTGGCCGACCTGCCGCCGCGCCCCGCGCTCCTGCACGGCGACCTGTGGAACGGCAACTTCGTCCCCTCCGGCGACGAGCCCGTGGTCATGGACCCCGCCGCCTACTACGGCGAGCGCGAGATGGAGATCGCCTTTATCGAGCTGTTCGGCGGCTTCCCGCCGGGCCTGGTGCCCGCCTACCAGGCCGCCTTCCCGCTCGACCCCGGCTACGCGCGCCGCCGCCCCCTGCACCAGCTCTATCCGCTGCTCGTCCACCTGAACCACTTCGGCGAAGGCTACGGTCCCGACGTCGACGCGATCTGCCGCCGGTATTCGGCCTGATCTCTCAGTCGAACACGACGGTCTTGTTGCCGTGCACCAGGACGCGGTCTTCGACATGCCAGCCGGCGGCGCGGGCGAGCACCGCGCGCTCGATCTGGCGGCCGATCCGGCGCAGGTCGTCCGGGTCGTGGCGGTGGTCGACGCGCCGCACGTCCTGCTCGATGATCGGCCCGGCGTCCAGGTCGGCGGTCACATAATGGGCGGTGGCACCGATGAGCTTGACGCCGCGCTCGTAGGCCTGCTGGTACGGTTTGGCTCCGACGAAGGCGGGCAGGAAGCTGTGGTGGATGTTGATGATCCGGTCCGGCCATCGCGCGATGAAGGTGGGCGAGATGATCTGCATGTAACGCGCGAGCACGACGGCGTCCGCCCGGTCCTCTATCAGGGCCAGCTGCCGCGCCTCCGCCTCGGCCTTCGTATCCCCGGTGACCGGTACGTGGTGGAACGGGATGCCCCAGGGCTCCACGACCGACGCCATCTGCGCGTGGTTGCCGATGACGAGGGCGATGTCGGCCTTCAGGTCGCCCGACCGCTGCTGCCAGAGCAGTTCCTGCAGACAGTGGTCCTCTTTGGAAACGAACACCGCGAGCCGCTTGCGGCGCGCTTCCAGGGTGAAGCGCCCCTGCATCTCCAGCGGCCCGCTCACCGCGGCGAACTCGCGCTCCAGATCGGGCAGCCGCTCGTCGAGCCGGGCGAGCGCGAACTCGATCCGCATGAAGAACAGGCCGCCGGAGGGGTCGGTGCTGTGCTGGTCGGAGTGGACGATGTTCGCGCCGTGTTCGTACAGGAATCGGGACACGGCCGCGACGATCCCGGGCCGGTCGGGGCAGGAGACCAGGAGGCGCCCTCGGCTCGGCATCAGGCGGCTCCCCGGATCGAATTGGTGTTCATCGCCGACAGTCTACACCGGAAGGGAGGCGGTGCGCAAGCGCCGAAAGGGCAGAGGGAAGTCGGCGGCGATCCGAGGTCCCGGATGTCGAACTCCGCTTCGCAGCAGAAACAAGAGGTCAAGTCATGCCCCCAACCCGACGATCGTTCTGCCTGGCTGCCGTTCTGGCGGCAGGCGCCTCCGTTATCGGCGGCGCCCGTGCCGCGCCGGTCGCCTCGCCCGATTACCGTATCACCAAGGTACGCTTCTTCCCGCGCCCCGGCCACGCCGCGGAGATGAAGGGCGGCAAGTTCGTCGGCTCCCTCACCAGCGCGACCAACGACTTCCAGGACCTTGCCGAGATCACGGAGCCCCCCGCCGAAGGCACGTGGACCGAGCTGACCGTGCCGGCTGGCCGGCTGCGGGCGTACCGGTTCGTCAAGTACCAGGCGCGCAACGACGTTTGGGCCGACGCCGCCGAGATCGAGTTCTACGCCGGGGACCGGAAACTGGCCGGCGTTCCCTTCGGAACGACCGGCTCGGGTGAGGCGGCCAACGACCCGAAACGCGCCTTCGACGGCGACACGAATACGTTCTTCCGCGGGACGGGCGGCTTCAACCAGTACGTCGGGCTGGACCTCGGGCCGGGCGCGCAGGTCGCGCCTCCCGCCTTCTCCGTCGCCCAGGGCGCTTATCCGAAAGCGCAGGCCGTGACGATCACATCGACGACGCCCGGGGCGCGCATCCTGTACTCCGTGGACGGGCAGGGTCGCCCCGGTCTGGACGAGAAGGGGCGACCCGTCGGCGGCGGGGCCGCATGGTACGACAACAAGCCCATCCCGGTCGCGAAATCCGCCATCCTCCAGGCGGTGGCCGTGAAGCAAGGCCTGGCCGACTCGACGACCGCTATCGCCGCCTACCGCATCGGCGCCGGCAGCAATACCGCCGCCAGGGAACGCGCCCAGTTCCACATCGGCAACTCGCTCACCGACACGGTCCACCCCTGGATGGAGACGCTCGCGGCTTCGGGCGGGCACCGCATCCGCTACTACCGCTTCACCATCCCCGGCGCGCCGACCGACTGGCTGTGGGACCACCCCGGGTCCGGGTTCGGCGAGAGCAACTACGCGCAGGCGTTCCTGGCCCGCGCCCCGCTGACCGACCTGATCACGCAGCCGTTCGCCGGCCACGGCCGGAGCATCGACAACGAGGCCGACTACTCCGGGCGGTTCTTCGACCTGGCCCGGGCGCACTCTCCGGGCCTCCAGATGTGGCTGTACGTTCAGTGGCCGGCTTCCGACTGGTCGCGCGACAACTGGGCCAACGGCTTCGCGGACTT